>NZ_JBNNVU010000031.1:0-61272 GCF_050280705.1 Pseudomonas sp. NPDC089530
GCCTTTCAGATAGAGGTACAGCGGTTCGTTCTGAAACACCTGAAGCTTGCCGCGGCACGGATGCCGTTAACGTCGACAGTGAAGCCGCCCTTAACCTTACCGTTGATAACGCCCTTGACCACTTCTTCGGCTGCGAAGGCTGCTTCCAGAACGATCCAGCATTCAGCGCGCTTGGCTTTTTCACGGGACAGCTTGGTTTCACCGAAGCCGTCTTCAACCGAATCCAGAGCAACGTGAACTTCATCACCAACATTGATGGACAGGTCGCCAGCATCGTTGTAGAACTGCTCAAGCGGGATCAGCGCTTCAGACTTCAGACCAGCGTGAACGGTTACCCAACGCGCTTGGTAGTCGATGTCGACGATAACACCGGTGATGATGGAGCCTGCCTGAAGGTTCAGGGTTTTTAGGCTTTCTTCAAAGAGTTCCGCAAAGCTTTCGCTCATTTTAATTCCTGTTGATAAGGGCGAAGAATACGCCCATCTGCCACATCCCAGACAATGTGGGTTACGTTCATATAAAAGAAAGACCGCAGGACTATGACTGGTCCCCTGCGCTCTTCCTTGGTCACCCGGCGATATCGCGAATGGCGATCTCGCTCAAGATGCGTTCCAGCACCTGCTCGATGGACAACTCCGTGGAATCCAGCTGTATGGCGTCAGCCGCCGGTTTGAGCGGGGCGACCGCTCGCTGGGTGTCACGCTCATCGCGTGCACGAATCTCATCTAGCAGACTCGACAGACTAACACCATCGACTTTGCCCTTCAACTGCAAGTAACGGCGGCGCGCACGCTCCTCGGCACTTGCGGTCAGGAAAATCTTCAAAGGCGCATCGGGAAATACCACAGTCCCCATGTCGCGCCCATCGGCCACCAACCCCGGAGGCTCCTGAAAAGCCCGCTGCCGCTGCAACAGCGCATCACGCACCGCCGGCAGCGCGGCGACCTGAGACGCCCAGGCACCTACCTGCTCGTTGCGCAAATCGTCGGTGACATCGTCACCCTCCAGAATGATGTGCTGCGGATGACCTTCGGTCGCTCCGACGAACTGCACATCCAGGTGAGCCGCCAACAGCTTCAGGGACTCCTCGTTGGTCAGGTCGACCCCATGGTTGCGCGCGGCAAAAGCCAGCAGGCGGTACAAGGCACCGGAATCCAGCAGGCACCAGCCGAGGCGCTTGGCCAGAATCCCGGCGATAGTGCCCTTGCCCGAGCCACTCGGCCCATCGATGGTGATGACTGGCGCCTTGATGTTCACGACTGAGCCTCTTGCGCGACGCGAATGCCGACCTGCGCGCACAACGCAAGGAAGTTCGGGAAGGACGTGGCAACGTTGGCGCAGTCATGGATGCGGATTGGCGCAGCGGCACGCAACGACGCCACACTGAAAGCCATGGCGATACGGTGGTCGCCATGGCCATGCACTTCGCCGCCGCCAATCTGGCTGCCATCGATGATGATGCCGTCCGGAGTCGGCTCACACTTGACGCCCAGCGCCAGCAAGCCATCAGCCATCACTTGAATGCGGTCGGACTCCTTGACCCGCAGCTCCTCAGCGCCACGCAGCACGGTACGCCCCTCGGCACAGGCCGCGGCGACGAACAGCACCGGGAATTCGTCGATCGCCAGCGGAACCAGCTCTTCCGGAATCTCGATACCCTTGAGCTTCGCCGCGCGAACACGCAGGTCTGCCACCGGCTCGCCACCGACTTCACGCTGATTCTCCAGGCTGATATCAGCCCCCATCAGACGCAGGATGTCGATGACACCGGTACGCGTAGGGTTGATACCAACGTGCTCGAGCACCAGCTCGGAACCCTCGGCGATGGATGCCGCCACCAGGAAGAAGGCCGCCGAAGAAATATCCGCAGGCACCTCGATATGAGTCGCCTTCAGCTTGCCACCGGATTCAACCGAGGCCGTGGCACCCTCGACCGCTACCGAATAACCGAAACCACGCAGCATACGCTCGGTGTGGTCACGGGTTGGCGCCGGCTCGGTCACCGTGGTTTTACCGTCGGCGTACAGACCGGCCAACAGCAGGCAGGACTTAACCTGGGCGCTGGCCATCGGCATGGTGTAAGTCAGGCCCTTGAGCTTGTTACCACCACGAATGGTCATCGGCGGACGCCCTTCCGCAGCAGTCTCGATCACCGCCCCCATCTCGCGCAGTGGGTTGGCCACGCGGTTCATCGGGCGCTTGGATAACGAAGCATCCCCCGTCAGCACGCTGTCGAAATCCTGCGCGGCCAGCAGGCCGGACAGCAGGCGCATCGAGGTGCCGGAGTTACCCAGATAGATCGGCCCCGGAGCCGGCTTCAGGCCGTGCAGGCCAACGCCGTGAATAGTCACGCGACCATGGTGCGGGCCTTCGATGACCACACCCATGTCGCGGAAAGCCTGCAGCGTCGCCAGGGCGTCTTCGCCCTCGAGGAAGCCTTCGACTTCGGTAGTACCTTCAGCCAGGGAGCCGAGCATGATCGAACGGTGAGAAATCGACTTGTCACCCGGTACACGAATCCGCCCAGTCAGGCGGCCACCAGGATTTGCCAGGAAAATCAGGTTATTGGAGTTCATAGCGTCCACATAGGCCCGGCGGGCCAGGATTTTACTGAAATGCTCGCGGGCCACCCGGGCGCGAGTGAATACGCCCAACAACTGGTGCCCGTCCCCTGCATCGACCGCGTCGCGCAGGGCGTCGAGGTCATTGCGAAATGTATCGAGTGTGCGCAGGACAGCTTCGCGGTTGGCGAGGAAGATGTCGTGCCACATGACCGGGTCGCTACCGGCGATTCTCGTGAAATCGCGGAAACCGCCCGCAGCGTAACGGAAGATGTCCAGATTTTCACTGCGCTTGGCCAACGAATCGACCAGACCGAACGCCAGCAGGTGCGGCAGGTGGCTGGTCGCCGCCAACACTTCGTCATGGCGCTCGACCTGCATGTGTTCAACATCGGCCCCCAGCTCGCGCCAGAGCTGGTCGACCACCGCCAAGGCTGCCGGATCAGTCTGCTCCAGCGGCGTCAGGATCACTTTGTGGCGGCGGAACAACTGACCATTGGAGGCCTCGACCCCGCTCTGCTCGGAACCGGCGATCGGGTGCCCCGGAACGAAACGCGGCGGCATGCCGCCAAAGGCCTCGGTCGCCGCGCGCACCACATTGCCCTTGGCGCTGCCGACGTCGGTCAGGATAGCCTGCCCCAGATCCATGCCGGCCAGAATCGCCAGCAACTTCTCCATGGCCAGAATCGGCACTGCCAGCTGAATCACATCAGCCCCCTGGCACGCCAGCGCCAGGTCTTCTTCACAGCGATCCACCACGCCCAGCTCAACGGCCAACTTGCGCGATTGCGGATCGAGATCAACGCCGACCACCTCGCGGCACACGCCACTTTCACGCAGCCCCTTGGCAAAGGAACCGCCGATCAGCCCCAGGCCAACCACCACCAGGCGACCGATCATAGGCACCACAGGTTGCACTGGAATGACATCAACCACGGGCCAGAACCTTGGCCAGAGCCTCGAGGAAGCGGCTGTTTTCCGCCGGCAGGCCAATGGTCACCCGCAGGTGATTCGGCATGCCGTAGTTGGCCACCGGCCGCACGATAACCCCTTCACGCAACAAGCCCTGGAACACCGGCGCGGCAACCTGCCCGAGATCCACGGCGATGAAGTTGCCCCGCGACGGGATCCAGGCCAGCCCCAGCTCGCGGAAACCAGTTTCCAGTTGCTGCATGCCGGCCTCGTTCAGGCGACGGCTTTCGGCCAGGTATTCGTCGTCCTGCAGCGCGGCACATGCCGCAGCCAGCGCCAGGCTGTTGACGTTGAACGGCTGGCGAACGCGATTGAGCACATCGGCCACAGTCGCGGTCGACAAGCCATAACCCACCCGCAGCGCTGCCAGGCCGTAGGCCTTGGAGAAGGTCCGCGAAACCAGCAGGTTCGGATAGGCCGCAAGGAAATCCAGGCCATCCGGCAGATCGCTGCCCTCGGCATATTCGATGTAAGCCTCGTCCAGCACCACCAGCACATGCGCCGGCACGTCCTGGAGGAAGTCGTCCAGCGCCTCGGCGCTGAACCAGGTGCCGGTCGGATTGTTCGGGTTGGCGATGAAGACCACCCGAGTATCGGCATCGATGGCCTGCAGCATGGCTGGCAGGTCATGTCCCCATTCCTTGGCCGGAACCACACGAGCCTCGGCACCGACCACCTGGGTGACGATCGGATACACGGCAAAGGCGTGCTCGCTAAACACCGCATTCAGGCCAGGTGCCAGATAGGCGCGGGCGACCAGTTCCAGAATGTCGTTGGAACCGTTGCCCAGGGTGACCTGGGCCAGCTCGACGCCACAGCGCTCGGCCAGCAGGGTCTTGAGCGCAAACCCATTGCCATCCGGATAACGGGTCAGCTCGGCCAGCTCTTCGCGGATCGCCGCCAACGCCTTGGGGCTGGCGCCCAGCGGGTTTTCATTGCTCGCCAGCTTGACGATTTTCGCCGGATCGATGTCCAGTTCGCGCGCCAGTTCGTCCACGGGCTTGCCCGGAACGTAAGGCGAAAGTTGTTGCACGCCCGGCTGCGCCAGAGCGAGGAAGTCGCCACTCATTGTTAAAGCCTCAGAGAACCGCTTTCGGGTAGGAACCCAGCACCTTCAGTGCCACTGCTTCCTGACTGATCTTTTCCAGCACGCCCTTGATCAATGGATCGCGGTGATGGCCGACAAAGTCGATGAAGAACACATAGGTCCACTTGCCACTGCGCGAAGGCCGGGTTTCGATACGCGTCAGGTCGATACCGTTCTCATGGAAGGGCACCAGCAGCTCGTGCAGGGCACCGGGCTTGTTGCTCATGGAAACGATGATCGAGGTCTTGTCGTCGCCGGTCGGCGGCACTTCCTGATTGCCGATCATCAGGAAGCGCGTGGAGTTGTCCGGACGATCCTCGATTTTCTCGGCCAGACGGGTCAGGCCATACAGGCTTGCCGCCATGTCACCGGCGATGGCCGCCGAGTTCCACTCGCCCTTGACCCGCTTGGCCGCCTCGGCGTTGCTGGAAACCGCGACGCGCTCGACATTCGGATAATGGGCATCCAGCCACTTGCGGCACTGCGCCAGCGACTGGGCATGGGAGTAGATGCGGCTGATGCTGTCGGTCTTGGTGTTTTCACCAACCAGCAGATGGTGGTGGATACGCAGCTCGACCTCGCCGCAGATCACCATGTCGTGTTCCAGGAAACTGTCGAGGGTGTGGTTGACCGCACCCTCGGTGGAGTTTTCCACCGGCACCACGCCAAAGTTCACCGCACCCGCCGCCACCTCGCGGAACACCTCATCGATCGCCGCCATCGGTTTGCTGATCACCGCGTGACCGAAGTGCTTCATGGCCGCGGCCTGGGTGAAGGTGCCTTCGGGGCCGAGATACGCCACTTTCAGCGGCTGCTCGAGCGCCAGGCAGGACGACATGATTTCACGGAACAACCGCGCCATCTCTTCGTTGCCCAGCGGCCCCTGATTGCGCTCCATCACCCGCTTGAGCACCTGAGCTTCACGCTCAGGACGATAGAACACCGGCACTTCGCCTTCGGCCAGCGAGGCCATCTTTACTCGCGCGACTTCCTGGGCGCAGCGCGCACGCTCACTGATCAGCTCCAGGACTTTCTCGTCCAGGGCATCGATGCGCAGGCGCAGTGCCTTGAGTTCTTGCTCAGACATTAGCCATGTTCCTTCTCGAACTCTGCCATGTACGCCACCAGCGCATTGACCGCATGGATGTCGACGGCGTTGTAGATGGAGGCGCGCATGCCGCCCACCGAACGGTGACCCTTGAGGTTCAGCAGACCACGGGCATCGGCACCGGCGAGGAACGGCTTGTCCAGACGGTCGTCGGCCAGGCGGAACGGCACGTTCATCCACGAGCGGTCCGACTTGTTGATCGGGTTGCTGTACAGGCCGCTGGCATCGATGAAGTTGTACAGGGTGCGCTGCTTGACTTCGTTGAGCTCGGCGATGGCTTGCACCCCGCCCTGCTCCTTGAGCCATTCGAACACCAGGCCGGACAGGTACCAGGCCAAGGTCGGCGGCGTGTTGTACATCGAGCCGTTGTCTGCCGCGACCTTGTAGTCGAGCATGGTCGGGCACAGCGAACGCGCGCGGCCCAACAGGTCCTCGCGAACGATATTGACGACGATGCCGCTCGGGCCGATGTTTTTCTGCGCGCCAGCATAGATCATGCCGAAGCGGGAGATATCCACAGGGCGCGAAAGGATGTCGGAAGACATGTCGGCCACCAACGGAACGTCGCCGGTTTCCGGAACCCACTGGAATTCCAGGCCGCCGATGGTTTCGTTCGGTGCGTAGTGCACGTAGGCCGCGTCTTTCGACAGCTGCCATTCGTTCTGGCCAGGAATGGCGAAGTAATCGTAAGGCTTGGCGGTGGCTGCCACGTTGATATGGCCGTAGCGCGACGCTTCTTCAATGGCCTTCTGCGACCAGATACCGGTGTCGATATAGTCGGCCGAGCCATTTTCCGGCAACAGGTTCAGGGGAATCTGAGCAAATTGCTGGCTGGCGCCGCCTTGCAGAAACAGCACTTTATAGTTCGAGGGGATATTCAGCAGGTCACGCAGATCCTGCTCGGCCTTGGTGGCAATGGACACGAACTCATCGCTGCGATGGCTCATTTCCATGACCGACAGGCCCTTGCCTTGCCAGTCCAGCAATTCGGCCTGGGCACGCAACAGGACAGCTTCAGGTAGCGCAGCGGGACCTGCGCAGAAGTTATAGGCTCGTTTGCTCACATCCACTCTCGCTATGCATTCACGGTAGCGGACAGAGCAAACACTCTGCCCTGCTACGATTGATTTAGTCTTGCGACTCTTCTTCGCCGGCGGCGTCAGCCTGTTGGCCTTCGACGGCATCGTCCGAATCAGTCACCGCATCCAGCACGGCGCCTTCGAGCACCTCGCCGTCCTCGCCTTCCAACTCGTCACCTTCGACTTCGGACGGCTCCTGAACCCGCTCCAGGCCCACCAACGTTTCATCGTTGGCCAGCTTGATCAGGGTCACACCCTGGGTGTTACGGCCCAGGCTGGAAACTTCGTCGACCCGGGTGCGCACCAGGGTGCCCTGGTCGGAAATCAGCATGATTTCCTCGCCGTCGAGCACCTGGACCGCACCGACCAGACGGCCGTTACGCTCGTTGCTGACCATGGCGATAACGCCCTGGCCACCACGCTTGTACTCAGGGAACTCGGTGATAGCGGTACGCTTGCCATAACCACGCTCGGAAGCGGTGAGGATCTGGCTGCCTTCTTCCGGAATCAGCATGGAGATCAGCTTCTGTCCTTCCGGCAGGCGCATGCCGCGCACACCGCGGGCGGTACGGCCCATGGCACGCACATCGGACTCCTTGAAGCGAGTCACCTTGCCACCGTCGGAGAACAGCATGACTTCACGCTCGCCATCGGTAATGGCCGCGGAAATCAGCACGTCGCCCTCGTCCAGCTCCAGAGCGATCAGGCCGACGCTGCGCTGACGGCTGAAGGATTCCAGCGGGGTCTTCTTCACGGTGCCGTTGGCGGTCGCCATGAAGATGTAGTGACCTTCGGTGTACTCCTCGACCGGCAGCATGGTGGTGATGTATTCACCGTCATCCAGCGGCAGCAGGTTGACCAGCGGCCGACCACGGGCGGCACGGGAAGCCTCGGGAATCTCGTAGGTTTTCAGCCAGTAGACCTTGCCCTTGCTGGAGAACAGCAACAGCGTGGTGTGACTGTTGGCCACCAGCAGGTGAGCGATGTAGTCCTCATCCTTGACGCCGGTCGCCGACTTGCCTTTGCCGCCACGACGCTGGGCCTGGTACGCGGCCAGCGGCTGGGTCTTGGCATAGCCGCCGTGGGAGATGGTCACGACGCGCTCTTCTTCCGGAATCATGTCGCCCAGGGTCAGGTCGAGACGGGCATCGAGGATTTCGGTGCGACGCACATCGCCGTACTCGGCGCGAATGACTTCCAGCTCTTCGCGGATCACTTCCATCAGGCGCGTGGCGCTGTTGAGGATGCGGATCAGCTCACCAATCTGGTTGAGAATCTCCTGGTACTCGGCCAGCAGTTTTTCATGCTCGAGACCGGTCAGGCGGTGCAGACGCAGTTCCAGAATGGCTTGCGCCTGCTCTGGCGACAGGAAGTACTTGCCGTCGCGCAGACCGTATTGCGGATCGAGGTTTTCCGGACGGCAGGAATCAGCGCCGGCACGCTCGACCATGGTCATCACCGCGCTGGACTCCCAAGGGGTGCTGACGAGCGCTTCCTTGGCTTCCGATGGCGTCGGCGAGGCCTTGATCAGGGCGATGACCGGGTCGATGTTCGACAAGGCAACAGCCTGACCTTCGAGGATATGGCCACGCTCGCGCGCCTTGCGCAGTTCGAACACGGTACGCCGGGTCACCACTTCGCGGCGGTGACGGACAAAGGCTTCCAGCAGGTCCTTCAGGTTGAGGATCCGCGGACGGCCATCGATCAGCGCGACGATGTTGATACCGAACACGCTCTGCAGCTGGGTCTGGGCGTAGAGGTTGTTGAGGATCACCTCCGGCACTTCACCGCGACGCAGCTCGATGACCACACGCATACCGTCCTTGTCGGACTCGTCGCGCAGTTCGGTGATGCCTTCGAGTTTCTTCTCCTTGACCAGCTCGGCGATCTTTTCGATCAGACGCGCCTTGTTCAACTGGTAAGGCAGCTCGGTGATGACGATCTGCTGGCGGCCACCGACCTTGTCGATGTCTTCGATGATCGAGCGGGCACGCATGTAAATGCGGCCACGGCCGGTGCGGTACGCTTCGATAATGCCTTCGCGACCGTTGATGACCGCCGCGGTCGGGAAGTCCGGACCGGGGATGTGCTGCATCAGCTCGTCGACGGTCAGCTCGGGGTTGTCGATCAGCGCCAGGCAGCCGTCGATGACTTCACCGAGGTTGTGCGGCGGAATGTTGGTCGCCATGCCCACGGCGATACCGCTGGAGCCGTTGACCAGCAGGTTGGGGATCTTGGTCGGCATGACCGCGGGGATCAGTTCGGTGCCGTCGTAGTTCGGCACCCAGTCCACGGTTTCCTTGTGCAGGTCGGCCAGCAGCTCGTGCGCCAGCTTGGTCATGCGCACTTCGGTGTATCGCATGGCCGCCGCGTTGTCGCCGTCGACCGAACCGAAGTTACCCTGACCGTCTACCAGCAGGTAGCGCAGGGAGAATGGCTGGGCCATACGAACGATGGTGTCGTACACCGCGGTATCACCGTGCGGGTGATACTTACCGATCACGTCACCGACAACACGGGCAGATTTCTTGTACGGCTTGTTCCAGTCGTTACCGAGCTCGCTCATCGCGTACAGCACGCGCCGGTGCACGGGCTTCAAGCCATCGCGCGCATCAGGCAGCGCCCGCCCGACGATTACGCTCATCGCGTAGTCGAGATAGGACTGTTTCAGCTCGTCTTCGATATTGACCGGGAGGATTTCTTTGGCCAGTTCGCCCATGAGAAGCCTGATTCCTTTTTCTGGTGAAACTTCGTCACATCCATATGGGACGAACGAAGCTCGCCGCTGCAGGCCTAGTGCCATGCACCGACTTACGACAAATCAACAAGTTATGCCATGGATTTGCGCAGTAAAGGCAGCCACTTCGGACCACCTTGGAAACCGCCGGATGTTATCACAAACGCCGCCACGCACCTATCCCCCTGATGCGCATGGAGCATAGTTAGTTGACCGGTGACAGGCTGATAAGAGACCAGAGAAGCTCAGAGGCAGATTTCGCACCCGAATGCGGATGTTTTCCCGGGCTGACGACAGCCGTCATCGACAACTTCTGCAACACGATTTCAGTGCAGGCGCTTGCGGCACATCAACTGGGCCATTTTCGCGGTATCGGGACGCTCGACTATGCCTTTCTCGGTGACGATGGCGTCGATCAGGTCCGCCGGGGTGACGTCGAACGCCGGGTTATAGACCTCCACGTCCGCCCCGACCCGCTGGCCGCCGACCTCGAGCAGCTCCTTGCCATCGCGCTCCTCGAGCGGAATGTCCTCGCCACTGGCCAGGGCCATGTCGATGGTCGAACTCGGGGCGACCACCATGAAGCGCACACCGTGATGCATCGCATTGACCGCCAGTTGATAGGTGCCGATCTTATTGGCCACATCGCCGTTGGCGGTAATGCGGTCCGCCCCCACGATCACCCAGGTCACGCCCTTGGTTTTCATGATGTGCGCGGCGGCGGAGTCGGCATTCAAGGTCACCGGAATACCCTCGTTGGCCAGCTCCCAGGCCGTCAGCCGCGAGCCTTGCAGCCAGGGCCGGGTTTCGTTGGCATACACCCGCTCGACCATGCCTTCGCCAAAGGCCCCGCGAATCACCCCCAGGGCGGTACCGAAACCACCGGTCGCCAGGGCGCCAGTGTTGCAGTGGGTGAGGATGGCCTGGGCATTGCCCTGATGCTTGCGAATCAGGTCGGCACCCAATTGCGCCATGGTCAAGTTGGCTTCGCGGTCGCTTTCATGGATGGCCAGGGCTTCCGCCTCCAGCACCGCCAGAGGATCGGCGTGTTCCTTGAGGCGTTCCAGGCGCTCGCGCATGCGGCTCAGTGCCCAGGACAGATTGACCGCGGTCGGGCGCGCGTCGGCGAGCAGCGCGAAATCCTCTTCCATGGCCGCCTGCCAATCGCCGCCCTCGGCGAAACGCGCGCGCGCCGCCAGGACCACGGCGTAGGCAGCACTGATGCCGATCGCCGGCGCGCCACGCACCACCCTCTCGCGAATGGCATGCGCGACGTCGGCCGCACGGGTGTAGGCGATCCAGCGCTCCGCGGATGGCAAAATACGCTGATCGAGCAGATACAGGGCGTCATCCCGCCAATCGATGGCCTTCACCTTCTCCGCCGCCAACAGTCGATCGCGCATCCCTCACCCCGCACTCATGAACAAAAGCCGCCGATTATAGCGATCCCCCGGAGAAGACGCTCGGGTATACTTCGCCATCCTCCACCAACGCCCTGGAACCGATCCTCGATGCCGAAGCCTGTCGTTGCCCTCGACTTACTCCTGCTGCCGACCTGGCTGGTGCCCGTGGAACCGGCCGGCGTGGTACTCAAGGAACACGGCCTGGGCATCCGCGACGGACGCATCGCGTTCATCGGTCCGCGCACCGAGGCCTTGAAACTGCAAGCCGCCGAGGTCCGCGAGCTGCCAGGCATGCTGCTCAGCCCCGGGCTGATCAACGCCCATGGCCACGCGGCGATGACCCTGTTCCGCGGCCTGGCCGACGATCTGCCGCTGATGACCTGGCTGGAAAACCACATCTGGCCCGCCGAAGCCAAATGGGTCGATGAAGCCTTCGTCCGCGACGGCACCAACCTGGCCATCGCCGAACAGCTCAAAGGCGGCATCAGCTGTTTTTCCGACATGTACTTCTTCCCCAAGGTGGCCAGCGAGTGCGTGCACAACAGCGGCATCCGGGCGCAGATCGCCATTCCGATCCTCGACTTCCCGATTCCCGGCGCCAGCAACGCCGACGAAGCCATCCGCCAGGGCGTCGAGCTGTTCAGCGACCTCAAGCACCATCCGCGCATCAAGATCACCTTCGGCCCCCACGCCCCCTACACGGTCGGCGACGAAAACCTGGAGAAGATCCGGGTCATTGCCGAAGAACTCGACGCCTCGATCCACATGCACGTTCATGAAACCGCCTTCGAGGTCCAGCAGGCTGTGGCCCAGCATGGCGAGCGCCCACTGACCCGCCTGGCGCGGCTGGGGCTGCTCGGACCGCGCTTCCAGGCCGTACACATGACGCAAATCAGCGATGACGACCTGGCTTTGCTGGTAGAAACCAACAGCAATGTCATTCACTGCCCGGAGTCGAACCTGAAACTGGCCAGCGGCTTCTGCCCGGTGGAACGGCTGTGGCAGGCCGGCGTCAACGTAGCGGTAGGCACCGACGGTGCCGCCAGCAACAACGACCTGGACCTGCTCGGCGAAACCCGCACCGCAGCCCTGCTGGCCAAGGCCGTGGCCGGCTCGGCCACCGCCCTGAACGCGCACCAGGCCCTGCGCATGGCCACGCTCAACGGCGCCCGCGCCCTGGGCCTGGACAGCGAGACCGGCTCGCTGGAACTGGGCAAGGCCGCGGACCTGGTGGCTTTCGACCTGTCCGGCCTGGCGCAGCAACCGATCTACGACCCGGTGTCGCAACTTATATATGCCACCGGCCGCGATTGCGTGAAACACCTTTGGGTCGCCGGCAAGCAATTGCTCGACGACCGGCGCCTGACGCGCCTGGACGAACAACAGCTGCACGCCACGGCGACAGCCTGGGGCCAGCGCATCAGCGGCCATACCGAATAGCAGGCCCCCTCGAGCCGCGGCTCGAGACCCACAGCAGAATTTTCCAGATTCAGAGGATTACCCATGAGCAACGTCGACCACGCCGAAATCGCCAAATTCGAAGCCCTCGCCCATCGCTGGTGGGACCGCGAGAGCGAATTCAAACCGCTGCACGACATCAACCCGCTGCGGGTCAACTGGATTGACGAACGCGTCAACCTGGCCGGCAAGAAAGTCCTCGACGTCGGCTGCGGCGGCGGCATCCTCAGCGAAGCCATGGCGCAACGTGGCGCCACGGTCATGGGCATCGACATGGGCGAAGCGCCCCTGGCGGTGGCCCAGCTGCATCAACTGGAATCCGGGGTGAACGTCGAGTACCGGCAGATCACCGCCGAAGCCCTGGCCGAAGAAATGCCCGAGCAGTTCGACGTCGTCACCTGCCTGGAAATGCTCGAGCACGTGCCGGATCCGTCCTCGGTGATCCGCGCCTGCTTCCGCATGGTCAAGCCCGGCGGCCAGGTGTTCTTCTCCACCATCAACCGCAATCCGAAGGCCTACCTGTTCGCCATCATCGGCGCCGAATACATCATGAAGCTGCTGCCGCGCGGCACCCATGACTTCAAGAAATTCATCCGTCCTTCCGAACTGGGCTCCTGGAGCCGCAGTGCCGGCCTGACCGTCAAGGACATCATCGGCCTGACCTACAACCCGCTGACCAAGCACTACAAGCTGGCCGCCGACGTCGACGTCAACTACATGATCCAGACCCTGCGAGAGGAATAAGCCCATGCGTATCAGAGCAGTTCTTTTCGACATGGACGGCACTCTGCTCGACACCGCGCCGGACTTCATCACCATCTGCCAGGCCATGCGCGCCGAGCGCGGCCTGGCGCCGATCGCGGACAAGCATATCCGTGACGAAATTTCCGGCGGTGCCCGGGCGATGGTGTCCGTGACCTTCTCGATGGACCCGGAGTCCCCGGGCTTCGAGGCACTGCGCCAGGAGTTCCTGGAGCGCTACCTCAAGCATTGCGCCGTGCACAGCAAGCTGTTCGACGGCATGGCCGAACTGCTGGCCGACATCGAAAAGGCCAAGCTGATCTGGGGCGTGGTCACCAACAAGCCGGTACGTTTTGCCGAGCCGATCATGCAGCATCTGGGCCTGGCCGAGCGCTCCGCCCTGCTGATCTGCCCGGACCACGTGAAGAACACCAAACCCGATCCGGAACCGTTGATCCTGGCGTGCAAGATGCTCGACCTCGACCCGGCCAGCGTCCTGTTCGTCGGCGATGACCTGCGCGACATCGAATCGGGTCGCGACGCCGGCACCAAGACCGCCGCCGTGACCTACGGCTACATCCATCCGGACGACAACCCCAAGCACTGGGGCGCCGATGTGGTGGTGGACCACCCACTGGAACTGCGCCAGCTCCTGGACCAGGCGCTGTGCAGCTGCTGATCGGCCCAGGCTTTCGCTTCTGATTTCCCGAGGTTTTTATGTTTGATTATTCCGCCCGCCCCGAACTGCTCAAGGACCGGGTCATCCTGGTCACCGGCGCCGGCCGTGGCATTGGCGCCGCTGCCGCCAAGACCTTCGCCGCCCATGGCGCCACTGTATTGCTGCTGGGCAAGACCGAGGCCAACCTGACCCAGGTCTACGACGAGATCGAAGCCGCCGGCCATCCTCAGCCCGCAGTGATCCCGTTCAACCTGGAAACCGCCCTGCCGCACCAGTACGACGAACTGGCCGCCATGGTCGAGGCCGAATTCGGCCACCTGGACGGCCTACTGCACAACGCCTCGATCATTGGCCCGCGCACGCCGCTGGAACAACTGTCGGGCGAGAATTTCATGCGGGTGATGCAAGTCAACGTCAATGCCACGTTCATGCTGACCAGCACCCTGCTGCCGCTGCTCAAGCTGTCCCAGGATGCGTCGGTGGTGTTCACCTCCAGCAGCGTGGGCCGCAAGGGTCGCGCCTACTGGGGTGCTTATGGCGTGTCGAAGTTCGCCACCGAAGGCCTGATGCAAACCCTGGCCGATGAAGTCGACGGCGTGGCGCCGGTACGGGCCAATAGCATCAATCCAGGCGCCACCCGCACCAGCATGCGGGCCCAGGCCTATCCGGGGGAAAACCCGAGCAACAACCCAGCCCCCGAAGACATCATGCCGGTCTACCTCTACCTCATGGGTCCGGACAGCGCCGGGATCAACGGCCAGGCCTTCGACGCCCAGTAACCCCCCGCCCTTGGCCGCGACGGAATGTCGTCGCGGCTCCCCTCTCGTCCGCCATTCGCAGCGTGATCGCCAAACAAATGCCATCCAGCGAGCCAAGGCACCTCAGTCCATCTCAGCCAAGCGATTGAATTGAAAAGTCTTTTTTTCAGATGGCCTAGATGGCACGACTTTCGCTCTGCCCCTCTCAGATACGCAGCACACTGGCAGGGCAAGCGGCGACGAGCCGGACTTATAACGGGCAGCAAAGCAGATTAAACTGCCGCCTCTTGTCCTGCGGGACTGATGGAACAGTATGACGAGCAGCCCGAGCCGCTCTCCCCCAGCCAGTAAGACCTGCATTACGTGCTCAGGGGCGCCCGCCATATGAAAACACCCTCCCAGACCAACGCAATTGACTTCGATAGCGCCAAATTGCAACGCCTGGGCTTTGGCCAGCAGTCCCCCCTCCTGCTACGTCCGGCCAGCCTCGCGCAACTGCGCCAGCAATTAGGCCTGCAATTGCAGACCAGCCTGGAACCGCAACGCATCCTTGGTCTGTTCTACCGCGAAGCCCAGCGCCTCGTACCGCTGGATGCCCTGGTTTACCAACACCCGCCCAGCGACCTGCGCCTGGAGTTCGGCCAGCGCGGCCACCACTCCGTCGCCTATAGCCTGAGCCACGAAGGCGAGCCCATGGGCGAACTGGTGTTTCGCCGCAATCAGCGCTTCAGCGACCTGGAACAGAGCCACCTGGAATCTCTGTTGTCCACCCTGCTGTACCCGATGCGCAACGCCCTGCTTTACCGGGCTGCCACCCGTAGCGCCCTGCGCGATCCCTTGACCGACACCGGCAACCGGATCGCCATGGACCAGACACTGCACCGGGAAATCGAAATGGCCCGCCGCCACCTGCATCCCTTGTCGCTGCTGATGCTGGACATCGATCACTTCAAGAGAGTCAACGACAGCTACGGGCACAGCACCGGCGATGAGGTGCTCAAGGCCGTGGCCGCGGCCATCAAGGCGCAGCTGCGCAACGTCGATATGGTGTTTCGTTTTGGTGGCGAGGAGTTTCTGATCCTGTTGTCCAACACCGGCCGCGAGGCTGCCGCCCTGGTCGGCGAACGCCTGCGCCACGCGGCTCAGGCCAAGGAATACTGGGCGGATGGCACCTTGATCGAACTGACGGTCAGCCTGGGTTGTTCGACCCTGCTGCCGGGGGAATCTGCCGAAAGCCTGCTGCGCCGCGCGGACAGCGCGTTGTACGTAGCCAAGCGTGAAGGCCGCAACCGCCTGGCAATGGCCGGCTGAGCAAACGGCATCGAGACGATCTCAACTAGAGGCCGCCATTGAACCTTCAGCCAGCACCCTCCGCCCACGGGCCGCCGGCGCCTTTTCCTGCTGCATGCAGCGCTCCAGGAACAGGTACATGTAGTCATAACTTTTGCAGATCGCCTGGCGCAGCTCGCCCTGCAAGGCCTTGCTCGGGCTCATGCCGGCCAGGGTGCAGATGATTTCCAGTGCTTCCCAAGGATGGGCATCGTCATACTGGGCATGCATTTTCAGCCACTTCATCGCCCGCTTGCGCTCTTCTTCGGCAAAGGCCGCGGCATACACACCGCTGGAGCAGACCAGCGCCGACCACTCTCCCGTCGCGCCCTCGATGGCATAGTTGGTGGCGGCGATCGCCACGATCAGCGAATCGGCGGAGCTGGTGTGCCAGCACCAGTGGCTCAAGGCATGCAGCTCCGGCGGCACCTGCTGCGCCTGCAGATCCTCCAGGCTCACACCATGGGCCCGGCTCCAGTTCACCCAGTAATCGGCATGATTGAGTTCGACCCGGATATTGCGCATCAGCCAACGGCGCGCCATGTCTTCCCCAGGGTGGCGGGCGAAGCGGGTCTTGGTCAGGTTCTGCGCCATGTACAAGGCGAACTGCTCGACGACCGGCCAGCCACCGATCAGGTACTGGCGCATGGCCTTGTTGCTGAGTGTGTTGTCGCGCATGTGCTGGTACAGCTCGTGATCGACCACGCGGCGCTTGCTCTCGCTGCAATCCTGAATCAGTTGCTGGGCCCAGGCGGGATAACTGGCGGCGTCCATGAGCGGACCGGTCCTGTTGAATGCGTCGATCACTGTCAGGGCTCCTTTTGAGGGTGATGGTACGGAACAGCGAGAGATTCAACGGAGCGTGCCAGGAGCCTTGAAGAGCAGCGGCTGTGATCGCGAAGGCCGACGCTGCAGACTGTCGCTGGTGAAGAGTTGCGGGCGCTCGATCAGGTAGCCCTGAGCGTAATCCACGCCAATCTCCAACAATGCCTGCTCAATCTGCGGCGTTTCGACAAACTCGGCAATCGTGCGTTTGCCCATCACATGACCGATATGGTTGATCACCTCGACCATCGCGTGATTGATCGGGTCGTCCAGCATATCCTTTACGAAACTTCCATCGATCTTCAGGAAGTCTACAGGCAAATGTTTGAGATACGCGAATGACGACATTCCCGCGCAAAAATCATCCAGCGAAAAGTGACAACCCAAACCCTTGAGTTCGTTGATAAATCGAATGGCGCTGCCGAGATTGGAGATGGCGCTGGTCTCGGTGATCTCGAAACAAATCAGGTCCGGCGGTACGCCATGGACGCTGAACTGCCCGCGCAGGAAATCCAGGAAAGCGTCATCCCCGATGGTGCCCCCAGACAGATTGATCGCGCACATCGCCAAGGGCCCTTCGCGCTCCTCGCGCAGGCACTCGGCGATGATCTTGAACACGTTCTCCACCACCCAGCGGTCCAGCGAAGTCATCAGGCCGTAACGCTCGGCGGCCGGAATGAAGCTGTCGGGCAGGATCATCCGCCCAGCCTCGTCATGCAGGCGCAACAGGATCTCGATATGCCCGCCAGGCCGGTCCACATGGCCCAGGGCGGCGATTTCCTGGGCATACAGGCAGAAACGATTTTCCTCCAGGGCCATGTGCAAGCGCTGCACCCAGGCCATCTCGCCGAAACGCAGGGACAGCTCCGAATCGTCCGCGTGATAGACCTGAACCCGGTTGCGGCCTTTTTCCTTGGCCATGTAGCACGCCATATCCGCGGCGCGCAGCGAGGCTTCGAGGGTGGTCGGGGTGTGCGCCACGTGCACCAGGCCAATGCTGACCGTGGTGACGAAGGGCCGGCCCTTCCACACGAAATGCAGGTTCTGCACCGTCTGGCGCAGGCCTTCGGCGATCTTTTCCGCCGCGTCCGGCGAACAGTTCTCCAGCAGGATCCCGAACTCGTCGCCCCCCAGGCGCGCCAGGGTATCGCCCTCGCGCAGGCCGGACTGGAGCAAGGCGCAAATGTGCCGCAGCAACTCGTCCCCTGCCGCATGGCCACAGGTGTCGTTGACCAGCTTGAACTGGTCCAGGTCGAGAAACATCAGCGCGTGCCGCCCCGGTTGCCGGGTCAGGGTGTGCAACGCCTGCTCCAGGCGGTATTCGAACTCGCGACGGTTCGCCAGGCCGGTCAAGGCGTCGTGGGTCGCCTGCCAGGACAGGTTGGCGATGTACTGCCGCTCCTGGGTCATGTCATGCAGCACCAACACTGTGCCGCTGACCTTGCCAGCGTTGCGGATAGGCGCACCGACCAGGGTCACCGAAACCGTGCTGCCGTCCAGCCGCTGGATCAGCTTCGAGTGCTCGCTGCCGCCACTGAGCTGGCCGCTGAGGATGTGCTCGATCAGGGTGAAACCGTCGGCCTGGGCATTTTCATCCAGCAGATTGAACAACGCGGCCAGCGGCAAGCCCAGGGCCTGCTCGGCCTTCCAGTGGGTCAGTTCCTCGGCGGCCGGGTTCATGTAGGCGATGGCGCCGTCCACGTCGGTGGTGATGACACCGTCGCCAATGGATTGCAGGGTGATCTGCGCCCGTTCCTTTTCCAGCTGCAGGGCGCTGGCGAAGGCATGGCGCTGCGCCAGCAGTTTGTGAGTGCGCAGCAGCGCCAGGACGATCAGCCCCAGGGCGGTAGCCAGGTTGGTCACCAGCAACAGCCGCAGCATCACCCGCGAGCCCTCGCCCAGGGCATCGCTGAAGGCCTTGGCCGCGGGTGTCACGCCGTCGTTGATGGCGAAGATCTGGTTTTTCCAGCGCTGGATATCGGCTTCGGACGCCTGATTGCTGACAATGCCGCGATGCATGTCCTGGGCGACGTTATCCAACTGCACCAGATAGCTGTCGCCCACGGTCCACAGGTCGATGGCTTTTTCCAGGTAGCTGAAATGGCGGAAATTCAGGTACAGCCAGATCACGCTGTCGCTGTCATCAGGGTGATTACCACCCTTGAGGATCCCCGCCCGGGCGGCGACCAGGTCGGGCGGCTGCTGGTCCAGGGCGACCCGCAACTCATGCCCGCCCTGGGGCACGGCAATGGCGCTCTGGTACTTCAGGAAGATCGATTCGTCGCGGCTGTCAGCGTAGAGATTGAGGTAATAGATGGCGTCCTTCTGACCCTTGGACCAAAGGCTCTCCCCGGCCACGTAACCACGCACCGCCGAAAGGACATACAAGCTGAGGCCACCCAACAGCGCTTGAAACAACACCACCGCGATAAAGGGCCAGACGATACCCAACAGTCGTGGCGTTCCGAGAGTCCGCTTTTGCTTCATGAGGTCCCTTGCATCAGCACTGCCAGATGAACACCCGAGAAAATACCGATCCTGACAGCACAGACTAGGCTAATTTCCGTGCCTTTGAGCGCACGGACCGCGACGTTCAAGCACGATGCCAGTCAAGCCACGGCCCGGCCGCGCCGCAGAAGGGGTCATTTCTACCAGGGAATTCAAGCACTAAGCACAGAAAACCGGACAAAACTCAAGGTCGTTGGACTTGCTGCAAATGCCCGTAAAGCTTGGCGTAAAGGCCGCCGTCGGCAATGAGCTGCTGATGGTCGCCATCTTCGGCAATCTGCCCGCCATCGAACACCAGGACCCGATCCGCCTGTTTTACCGCGGACAGGCGGTGGGCGATGATCAGGGTGGTCCGTCCGTGCAGGAAGCGGGTCAGCGCCTGATGCAGGTTGTACTCGGTGGCGGCATCCAGGGCCGAGGTGGCTTCGTCGAGGATCACCACCTTGGGTTCGGCCAGCACCATCCGCGCGATCGCCAGGCGCTGCCGCTGCCCGCCGGATAGGCGCACCCCGGAGCGGCCGACGACGCTGTCCAGGCCGTTGGCCAGGGCACGGACCGTGGCGTCCAGCTGGGCAATCTCCAGCGCCCGCCAGCAGGCTTCGTCGCTGCGCTCGCGGCCCATGGTCAGGTTGGCGCGGATGCTGTCGTTGAACAGCGCCGGATGCTGCAACACCACCGCCACATTCTCGCGCAGGGTTTCCAGGCCAATTTCCTGCTGGGTCGAACCACCAAACCGGATCACCCCCGCCTGCGGCGTATAGAGCCCCAGCAACAGTTGCACCAGGGTACTTTTGCCACCGCCGCTGGCGCCGACGATCGCCACCTTCTCCCCGGGCTCGATCGACAGGTTCATCTGGTCGAGTACCGGCTCGTCGCCATAACCGAAACTCAGGCCGCTGACTTCGATGCCCACGGTCTCGCGCCCCTGGAACGGATCAACACCCCCGGGGTACTGTGGCTCGTCGGCCCGCGACAGCAGTTCGTTGATGCGCGACAGCGCGCCGCCGGCGGCGTAGTAGGCGTATTGCAGGTTCAGCAGTTGCTCCACCGGGCCGATCATGAACCACAGGTAGCTGAACACGGCCAGCATCTGGCCGATGGACAGGTCGGAAAACAGCACGGTGAGCATGGCCGCCGCGCGGAAGATATCGATGCCGAACTGGAACAGCAGCCCGCTGGCGCGATTGGAAGCGTCGCTCTTCCATTGCGAGGCCACCGCATAGTCCCGCACGTCCTGGGCCCGGCGGCCGAGACGGCCGAGGAAAAAGCCCTGGCGGTTGCCAGCGCGGACTTCCTGGATCGCATCCAGGGTTTCGGTCAGGGCCTGGGTGAAACGCGAGGTGCTGTCGTTCTCGAGCTTCTTCAGGTGCTTGACCCGCTTGCCCAACTGCACCGTGGCGTAGATCACCAACGGGTTGAACAGCAGGATCAGCAGCGCCAGCTGCCAGTGCATCCACACCAGGATGCCCGCGGTGCCCACCAGCGTGAGCATGGCCACCAGAAAGCGGCTGAGGGTCTCGCCGACAAACTTGTCGAGGGTGTCGAGGTCGGTGACCAGGTGGGTGGTCACCGTACCGCTGCCCAGGCTCTCGTACTCGCCCAGGGAGATGCGCTTGAGGCGCTCGATCAGGCGCAGGCGGATGCGGTAGACGATGTCCTTGGCCAGCCCGGCGAACAGGCGGGCCTGCAACACGTTGAACAGCAAGGCCGAGCAACGCAGCAACAGGGTGATCAGCAGCATCAGGCCGATGTAGCCGGCAGCGCTCTGCCAGCCCGCGGGCAAGACGTTGTTCATGACCTTCAGCGCGGCATCGCCGTGCCCCAGCAGCACTTCATCCACCAGCAGTGGTAGCAGCAACGGAATCGGCACGCTGCACAGCGTCGCCAGCACGGCCACGCCGTTGGCGATCCACAGGGCTTTCTTATGCTGCAGTGCCAGCCGGCGAACTTCCGCCCAGCTCAGGCGGTCGACAGGTTCCGGCGCCTGTGGATCACGGACCCGGTCAAGCACAGGCGGCACGCTCCAGCCAGCGACCGAGCAGTGGAGACAGCTCGCTCAAGGGCTGGTAGCCATTGGTCAACAAGGCCAGCTGGCCGTTGCGTTCGGCGAGCAAGGTCGGGAAGCCGGCAATCCCCAGGTCCTGGACCCAGGTGAAGTCCGCGGCGGTGGCGGCATGCTGTTCGGCGCGGTCGAAGGCCTCGGCGAACTCGATGCGCGGCACGCCCGCCTGTTCGGCCAGCTCCACCAGGACGCTGGCGCGCGTGACATCGCGGCCTTCGACATAAAACGCACGCTGAATCAGCCCCAGGAGTTTCCAGGCGCAATCCGGCGCCAGACTGCGCGCCGTCACGATGGCGCGGCACGCAGGCTCGGTGTCATAGACAAAACCTTCGGGCAAGGCGCCCTCGAACGTGAACGGCTGGCCGGTGGCCTCGGTGACCGCCTGCCAGTGTTCGAAGATGTAGCGGCGGGTGGTCGGCTCCAGCGCCGCGCCGCTGCCGGTACGCAGGCCGCCCACCACCAGATGCAACTCGACGCCCGCCGCCCGCGCCTGCTCGACCAGGGCCTCGGCCACCGGGGCGAACCCCCAGCACCAGGAACACATCGGGTCCATCACATACAGCAGGCGGGCGGACATGGCTCAGGCCTCGGAAGAAGATTGCTTGTAGTTGTAACCAATCGGATGCGGCATGTTGCGAGCCTTGGCCAGTTCGATCTGCTTCTGCCGGTCGACGGCGCTGCGGCGAGTCTTCTCGCTCAGCGTGTTCCAGCAGTGCGGGCAGCTGATACCCGGTACATAGTGCTCGCTGGCCCGATCCTCGACGCTCACCGGTGTGCGGCAGGCATGACATTGATCGTAGTCGCCTTCGCTCAGGTCGTGACGCACGGTGACCCGATTATCGAAGACGAAGCAGTCGCCCTGCCATTTACTCTCCTGCTGCGGTACCTCTTCGAGATACTTGAGGATGCCGCCCTTGAGGTGGAAGACCTCGTCGAAACCTTCGCTGAGCATGTAGCTCGAGGCTTTCTCGCAACGAATGCCGCCGGTGCAGAACATCGCGACTTTCTTGTGCTTGCTCGGATCGAAATTGGCTTTGATGTAATCGGGGAACTCGCGAAAACTGGTGGTTTTCGGATCGATGGCGCCTTCGAAGGTGCCGATCGAGACTTCGTAGTCGTTGCGGGTGTCGATCAGCAGCACTTCCGGGTCGCTGATCAGCGCGTTCCAGTCCTGCGGCTCGACGTAGGTGCCGACCTTCTTGTTCGGGTCGACGCCCGGCACGCCCAGGGTCACGATCTCTTTCTTGAGCTTGACCTTGGTGCGGTAGAACGGCTGCTCGTCGCAGTAGGATTCCTTGTGGTCGATGTCGACCATGCGCGGATCGTTGCGCAACCAGGCCAGCAGACCGTCGATGCCTTCGCGGCTACCGGAAACGGTACCGTTGATGCCTTCTTCGGCGATCAGCAGGGTGCCCTTGATGCCGTTGTCGAGCATCGCCTTGAGCAGCGGCTCGCGCAGGGAAACGTAATCTTCGAGGGTGACGAACTTGTACAGTGCCGCCACGACAATCGGTTGTGTCATGGGTGATTCTCCAGGTGGCTACCCTCGTAAAGGGTGAACCGGATGCAAAAAAAAACGCGCCGGCTTGAGCGGCGCGTTGCGGATTCTAGCAAAAAACCTCAGGTCAGTGCTTGCTGCCGCCAGCGCAGGTCGGCGAGGCCGGAGCCACCCCGATCTTCGCCCATTCTTCCGGCGTATAGGTATGCAGCGCCAACGCATGGAACTGGCCCATCAACTCACCCAGAGTCGCGTAGACCTTCTGGTGACGTTTGACGCTGTTGAGCCCGGCGAACTGCTCGCTGACCAGCACGGCCTTGAAATGGGTTTCCAGTCCGCGGCTGTGCATGTGGCTTTCGTCCAGCACCTGCAGATGCTCGGGCTGCAATGCGCCGAGCGCCGATTCGATACGTTGTTGCATGGTCATTCCCGATTCCGCCTTACTTCTTCTTCGCCGGCGCAGCCTTAGGCTCGAGCTCGGCGGTCATGTCGGCCAGCAGCTTGTTGACCACCGGTACCGCGCTTTCCAGCTTGGCCTGGGTCATCTGGGCCGATTGCTGGGTCAGCTGCGGCATTTTTTCCAGGACTTTCTTGCCCAGCGGCGACTGGTAGAACGCCACCAGGTCCTTGAGCTCGGATTCGCTGAAGTTGCTGGTGTAGAGCTTGACCATGTCCGGCTTCAGCTTGTTCCAGCCAATGGCCTGGTCCAGGGCGGCGTTGGCCTTGGCCAGGTAGGTTTCCAGTACGGCTTTCTTCGACTCTGGGGCTTTGGTCTGTTCAAAACGCTGAGCGAACATTTGCTGCACTTGCATGTACACCGGAGTGCCCAGCTTGTCAGCATGCGCCAGGGTCAGGAAAGCTTCGGCACTGGCGTTGTGGCTGGCGGTATCGGCAAGCACCTGGCCGCTGGCGCAAACCAGAACAACCGCGGTACAGATGGCACGAAGACGAGTCATCGAGTTTCCTTTTCTAGCAGGCGAGGTATAACCCCAAGGGCGCTCATTCTGCGCCTAAAAAACTCTGTCGCTCAACCCCACCCCTTGTGGTGCCTGCATTTGCTCGACCAAACGACACAAAAGGTGCTTTATGGAACCCGGGCTGTGGATCACGGCCTAAACTGCGCAATCAGACCTACAGGAGTGAGCACGATGAGCCGAATCGAAACCGACAGCCTTGGCCAGATCGAAGTCCCGGACGAAGCCTACTGGGGCGCCCAGACCCAGCGTTCGCTGATCAACTTTGCCATTGGCAACGAGCGCATGCCGCTGTCGGTCCTGCATGCCCTGGCGTTGATCAAGAAGGCCGCGGCCCGGGTCAACGACCGCAATGGCGACCTGCCCGCCGACATCGCCCGCCTGATCGAACAGGCCGCCGACGAAGTGCTGGACGGCCAGCATGACGACCAGTTCCCGCTGGTGGTCTGGCAGACCGGCAGCGGTACCCAGAGCAACATGAACGTCAACGAGGTGATCGCCGGACGTGCCAACGAACTGGCCGGCAACCCCCGCGGCGGCAAGACGCCCGTGCACCCGAACGATCATGTGAACCGCTCGCAAAGCTCCAACGACAGTTTCCCCACGGCCATGCACATTGCCTCGGCCCAGGCGGTTCAGCAGCAGCTGCTGCCGGCGATCGCCGAGCTGTCCGGCGGCCTGGCCGAACTCTCGGCGCGCCATATGAAGCTGGTGAAAACCGGGCGCACCCACATGATGGATGCCACGCCCATCACCTTCGGCCAGGAACTGTCGGGCTTCATCGCGCAACTGGACTACGCCGAGCGCGCCATCCGCGCGGCCTTGCCCGCAGTGTGCGAACTGGCCCAGGGCGGTACCGCCGTCGGCACCGGGCTGAATTCTCCCCACGGCTTCGGCGAGGCGATCGCCGCCGAGCTGGCGGCCCTGTCCGGGCTGCCGTTCGTCACCGCACCGAACAAGTTCGCCGCCCTTGCCGGCCATGAACCCCTGACCACCCTCTCCGGCGCCCTAAAGACCCTGGCCGTGTGCCTGATGAAAATCGCCAACGACCTGCGCCTGCTCGGTTCCGGACCGCGGGCCGGGCTGGCCGAGGTCAGGCTGCCGGCCAACGAACCGGGCAGCTCGATCATGCCGGGCAAGGTCAACCCGACCCAGTGCGAGGCCCTGTCGATGCTGGCGTGCCAGGTGCTGGGCAACGACGTCGCCATCGGCTTCGCCGCCAGCCAGGGCCACCTGCAGTTGAACGTGTTCAAACCGGTGATCATCCACAACCTGCTGCAATCGGTGCGCCTGCTGGCCGACGGCTGCAGCAACTTCCAGCAGCATTGCATCGCCGGGCTGGAGCCCGATCCGGTGCAGATGGCCGACCATCTGGAGCGCGGGCTGATGCTGGTAACCGCGCTCAACCCCCATATCGGTTACGACAAATCCGCCGAGATCGCCAAGAAGGCCTATGCCGAGAACCTCACCTTGCGTGAAGCGGCCCTGGCGCTGGGTTATCTGACGGACGCGGAGTTCGATGCCTGGGTGCGGCCGGAAAACATGCTGGAGGCTGGCAAGCAGGGGTAAACGCCCGCCATGGGGGTAATCCCGGGCCTTATCGGCCCGACACTTCCATACGCAAGCGCCGGGCCTTGAGCCCGGCCAGCAGCGACGGCCCCAGGGCCGTCAACGCCGACCCCAGCACCACCAGCACCGCGCCGCCATAAGCCAGGGCGTTGATCTGCTCGGCATGCACGTATTGCAGCCACCACCAGGCTGCCAGCGCCACGGCGGCAAAGGTCACCAGGGGCGTGATCGCCAGCGTGGCGCTGACCCGCGACGCTTCCCAATGGGCCAGGGCTTCGGCGAAGGCGCCATAGGCGATCAGGGTATTCAGGCAGCAGGCCAGCAGCAGCCAGCCTTGCAAGGGGCTCAGTTCGAGCGCCTCCAGAGGATGGGCCCAAGGGCTGAGCAGCAGCGCGCAGAACAGGTAGATCACCATCATCACCTGCAGCGAGTTCCACACCGTCAGCAGCTGTTTCTGGCCCAGGGCGTAAAAGGTCCAGACCGCCGACGCCGCCAGCACCGTCAGCACGCCGGCAGTGTAGTTGCTCAGGGAGGTCAGTAGCTCGGTCAGGCGCTGATTGAAGAACAACCCGAAGCCGATCAGCAGCACCGCCAGGCCAATCCCCTGCCCCAGGCTGAAACGCTCCTTGAACACGAAGAGGCTGGCGATCAGCAGCAGGATCGGCCCCATCTGCACCACTAGCTGCGCAGTGCCGGGGCTCAACAGATTCAGCCCCATCAGGTACAGCACGTAGTTGCCCACCAACCCGCAAACCGCCATCAGCACCAGCCAGCCACCTCGCGGCCCGAGCGCGCGCCAGCTGGGCAAACGCCGGGTCGCGGCGAGATAGACCAGCAGGAACCCACCGGATACCAACAGGCGAAACCAGGTCACCGTCACCGGATCCATCACCAGCAGCACCTGCTTGAGCTTGATCGGCAGGATGCCCCACAGCAGCGCCGTAATCAGTGCAAGGAACAATCCATAAACCCAGCGACCGGAAGAGATATGCATGCGGACTCCGAAAACCTGACGGACGAGTGCAGGCATTCTAGATCCGGGCCCGGGACTTACCCAGAGACAGTTGGAGGGTTAACGCGAATGGGATTGTGCAGGTCGTAAAAAGCATCGCGGGCAAGCCTCGCGCCTACAGAACAGAGGTGTTTCTGTAGGCGCGAGGCTTGCCCGCGATAGGCCCTGCGCGATGCCTGACGGCCTAGCGCACCGCTTCGAACAGGCCGGTGGCGCCCATGCCGCCGCCCACGCACATGGTGACGATGCCATAGCGCAGGTTGCGCCGTTGCAGCTCACGCACCAGATGGCCGACCTGGCGCGAACCGGTCATGCCGAACGGGTGGCCGATGGCGATCGAGCCGCCGTTGACGTTGTACTTGGCGTTGTCGATCTGCAGCCGGTTGCGGCTGTACAGGCATTGCGACGCGAAGGCCTCGTTCAGCTCCCAAAGGTCGATGTCGGCCACTTGCAGGCCCTTGGCCTTGAGCAGCTTCGGCACCGAGAACACCGGGCCGATGCCCATTTCATCCGGCTCGCAACCGGCCACGGCAAAGCCGCGGAAGAACGCCTTGGGCTTGAGCCCCAGCGCCAGGGCCCGGTCCAGGCTCATGACCAGGGTCATGGAAGCGCCATCGGACAATTGCGAGGAGTTGCCCGCCGTCACCGAACCGTCTTCGGCGAACACCGGTTTCAGGCCGGCGAGGTTTTCCAGGGTGGTGTCCGGGCGGTTGCAATCGTCGCGATCGACCACGCCGTCGAGGATCTGCACCTGGCCGCTGTGCTTGTCCTCGACCTTGTACTTCACCGCCATCGACACGATCTCGTCGTCGAACAGCCCGGCCGCCTGGGCCGCCGCCGTGCGCTGCTGGCTTTGCAGGGCGTACAGGTCCTGCTCTTCGCGGCTCACCTGGTAGCGCCGGGCGACTACTTCGGCGGTCTGGCCCATGGGGAAGTAGATACCCGGCACCTGCTCCTTGAGCAGCGGGTTGACCAGGTTGTCGGTGTTGATGCTTTTCATTGTCAGGCTGATGGACTCGACCCCGCCGGCGACAATGATGTCGCTGCAACCGGAGGCGATCTGGTTGGCGGCGATGGCGATCGCCTGCAGGCCGGACGAGCAGAAGCGGTTGAGGGTCATGCCCGCCGTGCCGATGCCCAGCCGCGACAGCACCGCGACGTTGCGCCCGATGTTGTGGCCCTGGGCGCCCTCGTTGGAACCGGCGCCGACGATGCAGTCCTCGACGCTGGCCGGGTCGATGCCGTTGCGGGCGAGCAGCGCATTGACGCAGTGGGCGGCCATGTCATCCGGACGGGTCTGGTTGAACTTGCCGCGAAAGGACTTGGCCAGGCCGGTCCTCACGCTATCGACGATCACCACTTCACGCATGGCATACCTCATTGTTGTGGTCGGTTGTGAATGGATCGAGCATAGATCCAGCCCTCGCCCGACCGCGACGATCATTCATCCGGCGTATGCAAAACCATCGTGGCACGGGGTTCGAGCCTCCAGCAGCTCACGGCCTGCGGCGGTTATTTCTTGCTCTTTTTGGCCTTCTTGTCGGACTTGTCGAACGCCTCTTCCAGCGCGAGGTTGAGGGTGCGCAGCACCTTGACCCGGGCCCAGCGCTTGTCGTTGGCCTCCACCAGGGTCCAGGACGCGACCTCGGTGCTGGTGCGGTCGACCATGTCGCCGACCGCGGCGCGGTAGGCGTCCCACTTGTCGCGGTTGCGCCAGTCATCCTCGGTGATCTTGAAGCGCTTGAACGGAATCTCCTCGCGGGCCTGGAAACGCTCCAGCTGGGTCTCTTTGTCGATCGCCAGCCAGAACTTGACCACTATCACCCCGGCGTCCTCGAGCTGCTCCTCGAAATCGTTGATCTCGCCATAGGCGCGCAGCCAGTCGGCCGGGCTGCAAAAGCCCTCGACCCGCTCCACCAGCACCCGGCCGTACCAGGAACGGTCGAACACGGTGAACTTGCCCCGCGCCGGAATATGCCGCCAGAAGCGCCACAGATAAGGCTGGGCACGCTCCTCCTCGGTCGGCGCGGCAATCGGCACGATGCTGTACTGGCGCGGGTCCAGGGCCGCCGCCACGCGCCGGATCGCACCGCCCTTGCCAGCGGCATCGTTGCCCTCGAACACCGCTACCAGGGCGTGCCGGCGCATACGCTTGTCGCGCAGCAGGCCGGCCAGGCGCGCCTGTTCGGTAATCAACTGTTCCTCGTAGTCGTCCTTGTCCAGGCTCTGGCTCATGTCCAGGCTGTCGAGCAGGGTCAACCGGTCCACCGACTCGCCCAGGGGCGCCACATGGGACTCGGCTTCGACCGCCGGCCGGTTGAGCGCATTCTGCAGGCCTTCGAGGAGGATCTTGCCCACCGCCAGGCTGCGGTAATGCGGGTCCGCGCCCTCGATCACATGCCAGGGCGCATAGTCGCGGCTGGTGCGGCGCAACACGCGCTCACCGTATTTGACGAACTTGTCGTAGGTCTCCGACTGCTGCCAGTCCAGCGGGCTGATGCGCCAGCTGTGCAGCGGGTCGTCCTGCAACGACTTGAGGCGGTCCTTCATCTGTTTCTTGGACAGGTGGAACCAGAACTTGAAGATCAGCGCGCCTTCGTCGCAGAGCATTTTCTCCAGGCGCTCGGCGCCGGCGATGGCCTGGTCGAAACGGCCGTCCTTGAACAGGTCGTGGACCCGGCCCTGGAGCATCTGGCTGTACCAGTTGCCGAAAAACACCCCCATGCGGCCCTTGGCCGGGAGCATCCGCCAATAGCGCCAGGCCGGCGGATGCGCCAGTTCTTCGTCGCTCTGCTGGTCGAAGGTGCGCACTTCGATCAGGCGCGGGTCCATCCATTCGTTGAGCAGTTTCACTGTCTCGCCCTTGCCCGCGCCTTCGATGCCGTTGATCAGCACGATCACCGGAAACCGGGCTTTCTGCTGCAACTCGAACTGGGCTTCCAGCAGCGCTTCGCGTAGCGCCGGAACTTCGGCATCAAAGGTCTTTTTGTCGATGGCGTGACCGATTTCGGCTGATTCGAACATGAGCGACTCCCTGGCAAGATGGAGCAAGACTAACGGATCGCCACCCGATTTGTCGGCAGGCACGCGCCATCCCTTTGCCGTGGATCATGACCCGCTATGCCGATCGGCTAGAATGAGCGCCTTGCCGCTGCCGAGCCGAACATGACGCCTGAATCCTCCCCTGCTACCCAGCCCCACGCCCAGCTCGATTGGGACGACCAGGGCCGCCCGCGTTCGCGGGTCTTCGACGATGTGTATTTCTCCCGCGACTCGGGCCTGGACGAAACCCGCCATGTGTTCCTCGAACAGAACCGCCTGGGCGAACGTTTTGCCGCCCTGGCGCCGGGCGAGCGTTTCGTCATCGGCGAAACCGGCTTCGGCACCGGGCTGAATTTTCTCTGCGCCTGGCAACTGTTCGAGCAACAGGCCGACGCCAGCGCGCGCCTGCATTTCGTCAGCGTGGAAAAGTACCCGCTGAGCCCGCCGGATCTGCAGCGCGCCCTGGCCCTGTGGCCGGAACTGGCGCCTCTGGCCGAACGCCTGTTGCGGGTCTATGTCGCCGTGCACCAGGGTTTCCAGCGCCTGGTGCTGGACGGCGGCCGGGTCACCCTGACTCTGCTGATCGGCGATGCCATGGAGCAGTTGCCGCAACTCGACGGGCAGGTCGACGCCTGGTTCCTCGACGGTTTCGCCCCGGCGAAAAACCCCGAAATGTGGAACGCCGAACTGTTCGCCGAACTGGCGCGCCTGGCCGCGCCGGGCTCGACCATCAGCACCTTCACCAGCACCGGCTGGGTCCGGCGCCTGCTGAATGCCGCGGGCTTCAAGATGAAGCGCACACCGGGCATCGGCCATAAATGGGAAGTGCTGCGCGGCGAGTTTCTCGGCTGGCCCGAAGACACCCCGGCCCCGGTCGCGAGCAAGCCCTGGTTTGCCCGTCCGAGCCAACGCATCCGGGACAAACACGCGCTGGTGATCGGCGCCGGCCTGGCCGGTTGCGCCAGCGCCGCCAGCCTGGCCGCGCGGGGCTGGCGGGTGAGCCTGCTGGAGCGTCACGGGCAACTGGCCCAGGAAGCTTCGGGCAATCCGCAGGGGGTGCTGTACCTGAAGCTCTCGGCCCACGGCACCGCCCTGTCGCAGATGATCCTCAGCGGTTTCGGCTACACCCGGCGCCTGCTCGAACAACTGCAACGGGGCCTCGACTGGGACAGCTGCGGCGTGCTGCAACTGGCCTTCAATGCCAAGGAGGCCGAGCGCCAGGCGCAGCTGGCGGCGGCCTTCCCGGCGGACCTGCTGCATCCCCTGGACCAACCCCAGGCCCAGGCCGTGGCAGGCGTCGGCCTGGAACACGGCGGGTTGTTTTATCCACAGGGCGGCTGGGTCCACCCGCCAGCGCTGTGCCAGTGGCAAGCCGCGGATCCACGGATCCGCCTGCTGGCCCACCACGATGTCGTGGAACTGCGCCGGGTCGACGGCCAGTGGCAGGCCTGGGACGGTCAGCGACTGCTGGCCAGCGCCGAGGTGGTGATCCTCGCTGGCGCCGCCGAGATCAAGCGTTTCCCGGCCAGCGCCGAGCTGCCGCTCAAGCGCATCCGCGGGCAGATCACCCGCCTGCCGCAGACCGCCCGCAGCCAGAGCCTGGCGACCGTGGTCTGCGCCGAAGGCTATGTCGCCCCCCCGCGCCTGGGCGAACACACCCTGGGCGCCAGTTTCGATTTCAAGAGCGACGACCTGACGCCCACCGCCGCCGAGCACGCGGGCAACCTGGCCATGCTCGAAGAAATCTCCCCGGACCTAGTGGCCCGCCTGGAAGCCGAGCGGCTGCAACCCGAGACCCTCGAGGGCCGCGCCGCCTTCCGTTGCACCAGCCCGGACTATCTGCCGATCGTCGGCCCCCTGGCCGACCAGGCGGCATTCGCCGAGGTCTACGCGGTGCTGGGCAAGGATGCGCGCCAGGTCCCGGACCTGCCCTGCCCCTGGCTGGACGGCCTGTATATCAACAGCGGCCACGGTTCCCGCGGGCTGATCACCGCACCGTTGTCGGGCGAGCTGCTGGCGGCCTGGCTGGACAACGAACCCCTGCCCTTGCCGCGCAGCGTCGCCGAAGCCTGTCACCCCAATCGTTTTGCCTTGCGTCGGTTGATTCGCGGCAAACCTTGAAACCGCCCAGCGATGCCAGCAGCCCTGGCATCGCTTCGCCCTCGCGCGCAAACGCCCACGGGGCCTGCCGCCGTGACAAAACTCCAGGCAGATCAAGGCCTTCACCTTGGCCTCTCACGCACCAGCCTCCCGCCGCTTATAACCCATCGGTCTAAAACTACGGGGATTCACCTGGGTCAGTTTCCAGGTACCTGGCTGTTTTGCCCGGTACCGCTCAACCCCTCCCCAACGGCAAAACCGGTAAGGACCTATGTGCGGATTAGCTGGAGAACTACGTTTTGATCATCGACCCGCCGACCTGGCAGCGGTCGAACGCATCACCCACCACCTCGCCCCTCGCGGCCCCGATGCCTGGGGTTTCCACAGCCAGGGCCCGATAGCCCTCGGCCACAGGCGCCTGAAAATCATGGACCTGTCGGACGGCTCGGCCCAGCCGATGATCGACAACCCACTGGGCCTGTCCCTGGCCTTCAACGGTGCGATCTACAACTTCCCCGAACTGCGCGCCGAGCTGCAAAGCCTGGGCTATGCCTTTTACACAGGCGGCGACAGCGAAGTGCTGCTCAAGGGCTATCACGCCTGGGGCCCCGACCTGCTGCCCCGGCTCAACGGCATGTTCGCCTTCGCCATCTGGGAGCGCGACGCCCAGCGCCTGTTCCTCGCCCGCGACCGGCTGGGGGTGAAACCCCTGTACCTGTCGCGCAGCGGCCAGCGCCTGCGGTTCGCCTCGTCCTTGCCGGCGCTGCTCCAGGGCGGCGACATCGACCCGCGGCTGGACCCGGTGGCGCTCAACCACTACCTGAATTTCCATGCCGTGGTGCCGGCGCCACGCACCCTGCTGGCGGGCATCGAAAAGCTGCCGCCGGCCACCTGGATGCGCATCGACGCCGCTGGTCGCAGCGAGCAGCAAACCTGGTGGACGCTGCCCTATGGCCCCCGCGCCGATGAAACCGGGCTGACCCTGGAAGACTGGCGCGACCGGGTCCTGGACAGCACCCGCGATGCGGTGGCGATCCGCCAACGGGCCGCGGTGGACGTCGGCGTGCTGCTGTCCGGCGGCGTCGATTCGAGCCTGCTGGTGGGCCTGCTGCGGGAAACCGGGGTAGACACGCTGTCGACCTTTTCCATCGGATTCCAGGATGCCGGCGGCGAACGCGGCGACGAGTTCCAGTATTCGGACCTGATCGCCCGCCACTACGGCACCGACCACCACCAGTTGCGCATCGACGAGCGGGAGATCATCGAACAGCTGCCAGCGGCGTTCCGCGCCATGAGCGAACCCATGGTCAGCCACGACTGCATCGCCTTCTACCTGCTGTCCCGGGAAGTCGCCCGGCACTGCAAAGTGGTACAGAGCGGCCAGGGCGCGGACGAGCTGTTCGCCGGGTATCACTGGTACCCGCAGGTGGATGGCGCCAGCGATCCTTACGCGGCCTACCGCGAGGCGTTCTTCGACCGCAGCCACGACGACTACAAGGCCACTGTGCAGCCGCCATGGCTGACCGCCAACGACGCCGCGGGCGACTTCGTGCGCGAGCATTTCGCCCGGCCCGGCGCCGACGCGCCTGTGGACAAGGCCCTGCGCCTGGACAGCACGGTGATGCTGGTCGACGACCCGGTCAAGCGGGTGGACAACATGACCATGGCCTGGGGCCTGGAGGCCCGCACGCCGTTCCTCGACTATCGACTGGTGGAGCTGTCGGCGCGGATACCGGCCCGGTTCAAGCTGCCCGACGGCGGCAAGCAGGTGCTCAAGGAAGCCGCGCGCCGGGTCATCCCCAGCGCCGTGATCGACCGCAAGAAGGGCTATTTCCCGGTACCCGGCCTCAAGCATCTGCAAGGCGCCACCCTGGACTGGGTACGCGAGCTGCTGCTGGACCCGAGCCAGGACCGGGGCCTGTTCGACCCGGCGATGCTCGACCGCCTGTTGACCGACCCACAAGGCCAGCTGACGCCGCTGCGCGGCTCCAAGCTGTGGCAACTGGCCGCGCTGAACCTGTGGCTCAGCGAACAAGGAATCTGACCCATGAAATCCCATGCCACGGCTTACAGCCAACGCCTGCTGCGCGGTCAGGCGCCCTCCTACGAGCGTCTGCAGGCGCGTTTCGCCGAAGACCGCAGCGCCGGCGGCACCGACCCCATCGCCGTGCACTGCGGCTGGGGCCGGTTGCTGATCGGCCATACCTTTCCCGACCCGACGAGCCTGGCCGAGGAGCTGCTCAACGAGCACCCCGGCGAACGCGACATCGCCCTGTATGTCGCCGCACCCCAGCAGATTCTCGGCTTGGAGCCGGCCCAGCTGTTCCTCGACCCCTCGGACACCCTGCGCCTGTGGTTCAGCGACTACCGCCCGGCGACCCGGGTGTTTCGCGGTTTCCGCATCCGCCGCGCCCAGAGCGCGGCGGACTGGCAGGCCATCAACCAGCTGTACCTGGCCCGCAGCATGTTGCCGGTCGACCCCGGCCTGCTGACGCCGCGCCATGCCGGCGGGCCGGTGTACTGGCTGGCCGAGGACGAAGACAGCGGCGCAGTGATCGGCAGTGTCATGGGCCTCGATCACCACAAGGCCTTCCATGATCCGGAGCACGGCAGCAGCCTGTGGTGCCTGGCGGTGGACTCGCGTTGCAGCCGCCCGGGAGTCGGCGAAGTGCTGGTCCGGCACCTGATCGAACACTTCATGAGCCGTGGCCTGAGCTACCTCGACCTTTCGGTGCTGCACGACAACCGCCAGGCCAAATGCCTCTACACCAAGCTGGGGTTTCGCACCCTGTCGACCTTCGCCATCAAGCGCAAGAACGGCATCAACCAATCGTTGTTTCTCGGCCCCGGGCCCCAGGCGGAGTTCAACCCCTATGCCCGGATCATCGTCGAGGAAGCCCACCGTCGCGGCATCGAGGTGCAGGTCGACGACGCCGCCGCGGGCCTGTTCACCCTCAGCCATGGCGGACGCCGGGTGCGTTGCCGCGAGTCCCTGAGCGACCTGACCAGCGCCATCAGCATGAGCCTGTGCCAGGACAAGAGCCTGACCCACAAGGTGCTGAAAAACGCCGGGCTGAACCTGCCGGAGCAACGCCTCGCGGGCAATGCCGACGACAACCTGGCCTTTCTCGAGGAGCATCGGCGGCTGGTGGTCAAGCCGCTGGACGGCGAGCAGGGCCAGGGGGTGGCCGTGGATCTGCGCACCCTCGAGGAGGTGCAGCAGGCCATCGAGCACGCGCGGCAGTTCGACAGCCGGGTGCTGCTCGAAAGCTTTCACGAGGGGCTGGACTTGCGCATCCTGGTGATCGGCTTCGAGGTGGTCGCCGCCGCCATCCGCCGCCCGGCCGAGGTGATCGGCGACGGCCAGCACTCCATCGCGGCGCTGATCGAAGCCCAAAGCCGGCGCCGCCAGGCCGCCACCGGCGGCGAAAGCAGAATCCCCCTGGACCACGAAACCGAACGCACCCTGCGGGCCTCCGGCCATGGCTACGACAGCGTCCTGGCGGCCGGCGAGCGGCTGTTCGTGCGGCGTACCGCCAACCTGCACACCGGCGGCACCCTGGAAGATGTCACCGCGGTGCTGCATCCGGCGCTGGCGGAGGCGGCGATCCGCGCGGCGCGGGCGCTGGATATTCCGGTGGTCGGCCTCGACCTGCTGGTGCCGGCGGCGGACCAGCCCCGCTACGTGTTCATCGAGGCCAACGAACGCGCCGGCCTGGCCAACCATGAACCGCAGCCGACGGCGGAGCGCTTTGTCGATCTGTTGTTTCCCCATAGCCAGCCGGCGGTCTGAACGTTTTGGGCTGACAGGCAGGGCCTCATCGAGGGCAAGCCTCGCTCCTGCAGAAAGCACTGGCTGGCCCGCGATGGCCTTTTCATCATCAGGAGTTTCCATGACCCGATCCCTTCCCGAACCGGACCTCAAGTACCTGCAGAAAGTCCTCCTGGAAATGCTCGCCATTCCCAGCCCCACCGGCTTCACCGACACCATCGTGCGCTACGTGGCCGAGCGCCTGGAAGAACTGGGTATCGCCTTCGAGCTGACCCGTCGCGGGACCCTCCGCGCCACCCTCAAGGGCCAGCAGAGCAGCCCGGACCGCGCCGTCTCGGCGCACCTGGACACCATCGGCGCCAGCGTGCGCGCGGTGAAGGACAACGGCCGCCTGACCCTGGCCCCGGTCGGCTGCTGGTCCAGCCGCTTCGCCGAGGGCAGCCGGGTCAGCCTGTTCACCGACAACGGCGTGCTGCGCGGCAGCGTGTTGCCGCTGATGGCCTCCGGGCATGCCTTCAACACCGCGGTGGACGAGTTGCCCATCAGCTGGGACCACATCGAATTGCGCCTGGATGCCTACTGCACCACCCGCGCCGACTGCGAATCCCTGGGCATCGGGGTGGGGGATTTCGTCGCGTTCGACCCCTTGCCGGAGTTCACCGAAAGCGGCCATATCAGCGCCCGCCACCTCGACGACAAGGCCGGGGTCGCGGCGCTGCTGGCCGCGCTCAAGGCCGTGGTCGACAGCGGCGAACCGCTGATGATCGACTGCCATCCACTGTTCACCATCACCGAGGAAACCGGCAGCGGCGCGGCGGCGGCCCTGCCCTGGGACGTCAGCGAGTTCGTCGGCATCGACATCGCCCCGGTCGCCCCCGGCCAGCATTCCAGCGAGCACGCGGTGAGCGTGGCCATGCAGGACTCCGGCGGGCCTTACGACTATCACCTGTCGCGGCACCTGCTGCGCCTGGCCACGGAACACGAACTGCCAGTGCGCCGCGACCTGTTCCGCTACTACTTCAGCGACGCCCATTCGGCGGTCACTGCCGGCCACGACATCCGCACCGCCCTGCTGGCCTTCGGTTGCGACGCCACCCACGGCTACGAGCGCACCCATATCGACAGCCTGACGGCGCTGAGCCGCCTGCTCGGCGCCTACATCCTCAGCCCGCCGGTATTCGCCAGCGACGCGCAACCGGCCCAGGGCTCCCTGGACCGCTTCAGCCATCAGCTGGAACACGACGCGCAGATGGAAAGCGACACCCGGGTGCCGTCAGTGGACAGCCTGCTCGGGCAGAAATCCTGAAGCGAACGACCGCCCCCGCGAGGTTGGCCTAGCCGCGCGGGGCCCGGCGCAGTAGGATCCGGGATTGTTTGCCGGAGGCCCCCAATGCTGATTCCCCACGACCTGCTTGAAGTCGACACCCTGACCCGCCTGATCGAAGACTTCGTCACCCGCGACGGCACCGACAATGGCGACGACACCCCGCTGGAAACCCGCGTCCTGCGCGTGCGCCAGGCACTGACCAAGGGCCAGGCGGTGATCGTGTTCGATCCGGACAGCGAGCAGTGCCAACTGATGCTCAAGCACGACGTGCCCAAGGAATTGTTCGACTGAGCCCCGGCCGGGACCTCAACCGTTGGTGAGGCGCGGCCCGAACAGGATGATGCTCGCGCCGATCACGCACAGTGCTACACCCAGCCAGTCCGAGCTCAGTGGCCGCACGCGCTCCACCACCCCCAACCAGCCGATCGACGCAATGATGTAGATCCCGCCGTACGCCGCGTAGGCACGGCCGGCGTAGGTCGCTTCGATCTTGGTCAGCAGCAGGGCGAACAGCATCAGGCTCAGCAGCGCCGGGACCATCCACCAGGCACTCTTGCCCTGGCGCAGCCACATCCAGAAGGCATAGCAGCCGGCGATTTCGAACAGCGCGGCGAGGAAGAACCACAGGTAATTGAGCATGCAAGGTCTCGTCAGGGATGCCAGATGCCGGCAACCCTAACGATGCAAGGGTTCAGGAGCAAGTTCAGCCGGCGTTCTGCCGGGCCTTGGCGCGCATCTTGTCGGCCATCAGGGTCATTTCGTCGTACAGCAGCTGCGGGTTCTTCTGCTTCAGGGCCCAGGCCACGCGCCCCTGTTCGTGGGGCAGGATCATGAACTCGCCGGCGGCGACCTGCTGGTAGATGTAGTCGGCGATGTCCGCCGCGCTGATCGGCGAGCTTTCCAGCAGCTTGCCGACCTGGGCCTTCATCGCCGGGGTCGGGCCGCGGAACGAATCCAGCAGGTTGGTCTGGAAGAACGACGGGCAAACCACGTGCACGCCGATTTCCGCCTGGGCCAGTTCGATCAGCAGGCTTTCGGACAGCGCCACCACGCCGGCCTTGGCCACGTTGTAGTTGCTCATGGCCGGGCCCTGCATCAGCGCCGCCATCGAGGCGATATTGATGATCCGGCCCTTGCTCTGTTCCAGCAGTGGCAGGAAGGCCTTGCAGCCCTTGACCACGCCCATCAGGTTGATCGCGATCTGCCAGTCCCAGTCCTCCAGGGACAGTTCGCTGAAGAAGCCGCCGGAAGCCACGCCGGCGTTGTTGACGATCACATCGATGCCGCCGAGCTTGACCTCGCAGGCCTGGGCCAGAGCGGTCAGCTGGCTGTAGTCGCGCACATCGCAGCGTTGCACGAAGCCATCGCCCCCCGCTTCGCGCACCAGCCTGAGGGTTTCCTGCAGGCCGGGCTCACTGACATCCGACAAGGCCAACCGCCAGCCTTCCCGCGCCCAGCGTAGAGCGATTTCACGACCCAGGCCGGATCCGGCGCCAGTGATCATCATGCGATTTTGCATAAGGAGTTGCCTTGTTGTTCCGGGGAAGATGAGCCGCAGTGTAGCGAAGGAGCCCGAACCGCCCACGCACCATCAGATTGCTGAATGCCCCGGGCAAACCGCCGCTTCGGTGCGGCTTGCAGCGCTGCCGCCGGTTCGTCCCGCTGGCCTCTCTCCCCTGGCCCGTCAAGCCTCGGGACTTTATGCCCGCCGCAAAAAAAAGAGGCCCGAAGGCCTCTTTTCCCTTAGCGCGCCCGATCACTACGGCGTGCCATGCTCCACGCCCGCGGTGTTATCCAGCAGGCTCTTGGTGGCGGTTTGCAGGAAGGCTTCCAGCTTGTGCTTCAGCTCGGCGGTACGCGGTGCGTCCGGCACGATTTCGGCGTGCGGGTTGGCGCCCAGTTCGTACTGGTACATCCGCGGCGCCATTTCCTTCTCCTTCGGCAGCACCAGGATCTGGTCGGCGGTGACGATGGCGGTGGTCTGCTCGCTGCCCGACGGCTTGATCACGCCGAAACCGGTGTCGCCTTGCGGCAGGTTGAGCAGGTCGCGGCCCCAGCACTGGTGGCGCACTTCGCCACCCAGGCGGCCCATGATGGTCGGCACGATGTCGATCTGGGTGCCGACGGTGTGGTTACGCTGACCGAACTTCTCCTGGATGCCCGGGGCGATCATCAGCATTGGCACGTTGAAACGGCCCAGGTCCATTTCGGTGATCTGGCGCTCGTTGCCGAAACCATGGTCGCCCACGATCACGAACAGGGTTTCCTTGAAGTACGGCTCCTTGCGCGCCTTCTCGAAGAACTGGCCCAGGGCCCAGTCGGCGTAGCGCATGGCGGTCAGGTGTTCGTTCAGGCTGCCACGGTCGGTCACCTTCTCCACCGGCAATGGCGTCGGCAAGGCGTACGGGGTGTGGTTGGACAGGGTCTGCAGCAAGGCATAGAACGGCTTGCCGTTTTCCCGCGCCTTCAGCTCTTGCAGGCCACGGTCGAACATGTCCTGGTCGGACACGCCCCAGGTCGGGTCGGAGAACACCGGGTTGACGAAGTCGTTGCGCCCGACGAAGTTGGTCATGCCCTGGTTGCTGAAGAAGCCCGACTGGTTGTCCCAGGCGAAGTCGCCGTTGTAGACGTACACGTCGTCATACTTGCGGGCGCTCAGCACCTGCGGCAGGCCGGACAGCTTGTGGCTGCCTTCCGGGGTTTGCATCAGGTATTCGAAACCCGGCAGGTTGGGGAAGCAGGCCATGGTGGCGAACATGCCCTGGTGGGTGTGGGTGCCGTTGGAGAAGAAGCGGTCGAACAGCAGGCCCTCCTTGGACAGCTTGTCCAGGTACGGGGTGATGTTGCCCGGGCCGCCCAAGGCACCCACCGAGTGACCGGCCATGCTTTCCATCAGGATCACGACCACGTTCTTGATCGGCAGGGTCTTGTCGGCCGGCGGCGTGTAGTCGCGGCGCACGGCGGCGATATCGGCGTCCACCAGCTTGTCGTCCGGCATCACCAGCAGGTCGCGCACCACTTGCTGCGCCTCGGGCTGCGGCAGGGTGGCTTTCCAGATATTGCTGCGGTCCTCGCCCATCCGGCTCTTGGCCGCCTCGACCAGCGACAGCGTGCCGTTGAGGCCCAGCTGGTTGGCGAAGTTCGATTCGGTGGTGTAGACGTCACCCCAGCGCAGCGGCGGGCCCTGGCGCAGGGTGCCGCGGGCAGCGACCACGCAGACCAGCAGCAGGACCACGAATACCGCGACGCGGGTATACCAGGGCGCGACCTGCCGGGTGCCGATGTTGCCGCCGCTGAACGGGCCGCGTGGCCGGGTCGCGCGGTCGGCGCCCTTGAACGCCAGGCTCAGCAGCCAGGTGCCGACCAGCCAGGCCAGCAGGTAGCGCACCACCGGGAAACCGTACCAGAGCATGCTCATCACGGTCTTCGGGTCTTCCTTCACGTACTGGAAGACCAGGCCGTTGAGGCGCTGGTGGAACTCGCGGTAGAAGTCCATCTCCATCAGGCCGAGGAACAGCGCGATGCTCGAAACGATGGTCAGCCAGAAGCGGAAGAAACCACGGGCCGCCATGGCCCGGGCGCTGAACAGGGCCAGCAGCAGCGGCACGCTGAGGTAGACCACCAGGCGCACGTCGAAGCGCAGGCCGTTGGCGAAGGCTTCAAGGAAGGTCGACGCCGGGGTGTCGAGGATCATCTCGCGGTTGTAGACCAGCAGCGCCACGCGCAGTAAAGACAGCATGACCATCATGACCAGCGCGCAGAGCAGCGTATAAGCCAGGTGCGATTTGACGGTCGGTTGCAGCAGGCGACTCGAGGCTCGCTGCTGACTCAGGGCGTCCGGGTTTGCCATATCGTTTTAGGACCCAATGGAAGTTGAAGTTTTGAAAAATCCAGCTGCGCTCGCCCTCTTTTGACCACTCCGGGCTTGGGGGATGGCGCGGTGCGCAAATGTTGCACGATCAGCCGCGGCATTGCCATTGATTACTGGCAGGCGTCCGCCCCGGGCCGGCAAGGGCCTGGAATAAGGGGACACAACCGGAGATCGTGCGGGCTCGAGCGCAAAGACAGCGTCGGCGGATTGTCATGGAGACTTTGTGAAAATTTCGTGCAGTGCATATTTGGTCACATAAAAAAGGACCTGGCAGCCCCTTTTCGAACCCGCGCCACCTTCAGAACCGCACGTTGCCCCGCGGCCCGGCAAGCGTCCAGATGATCAGGCCCAGTACCGGCAACAGCACGATCAGCAGCACCCAGAGGATTTTCATCCCGGTTTCGCTATTGCTTTTAAGCACATTGATGATCGCCCAGATGTCCAGCGCGAGGATGATCAGTCCGACCAGGCTATTGAAGGTAGAACCCATGATGTCGCTCCTAAATGAGGGCTTGCCCACTCAGGATAGCCGGCCGGCGCCAGGGTTCCTTTTTCCTGCCGACGCCGACAAGGCGGAAACCTAGACGTGAACCGCGATCTTGAGCGCTTCCAGGGCCGGCGCGGCGGCGATGCCGACCTCGGCGCACAGCTCCAGCACCCGCGGTACGTCGTTGCCGTAGACCAGCACCACTTGCAGCTCGTCGTCCAGCAACTGGCTGAAGTTCATCAGCACGTAGCCGCCGTTTTCCGGGTTCATGCTGCCCATCTGGATCTGGATGCGGTTGAGCGCGGTCAGCGCCTCGGTCTTGGCCAGTTGCTTGGGCTTGATGTTGAAGGGCACGCCCGGGCCGAAAGACGCGACGATCTGCGCGAACAGGTCCATGTAGGTGTCGGCCTGGAACAGCACGGTGTCCGGAAGGCTGCCGACCACCACCCATTCACCCAGCGGGATCGGGAAGCTGTCGTCGTAGTTGATGTCCGGATTGGCGGCCAGGAAAGCCTGGGGATCGGCGTAGGCCTGGGCCGCCTCGTCGGCGATCCGCAGGATTTCTTCTTCGCCCATGCAGCCGGAGCTGATGCTGGTGATGAGTTCGGCGAGGACGGTTTTCATGGGCGAATCCTGTTACGGGGTAATGGCGGGCGCGCAGGATAGCCTAAACCCGGCCCGCGCACCTACCGCCATGACCCAGGCAGGTGCCTGGCCCGACAGCCTGTGGGGTTCAGCCCAGCAGTTTCTGCAATTGCGCGAGGGTGTCGACGGCGCCCATGGTCTTGGCCGCTTCCAGGGCGCTCACGCCATTGGCGTCGGTGGCCCGCGGGTTGGCACCTTTGCCGATCAGGTAGTCGACGATTTCCGGGCGGTTGAACATCGCCGCCATCATCAGCGCGGTACGACCGTCGAAGGACGAACCTTCCACTTCCGCGCCCCCCTCCACCAGCGCCTTGACCACCGCCAGGTCGCCCTTGAAGGCTGCACCGGCGATCGGGCTCTGGCCGTTTTCGTTACGGATCTCGGGGTCGGCCTTGTGCTTGAGCAGGACCTGTACCGCGTCCACATGCCCGTAGTAGCTGGCGAGCATCAGCAGGGTGTCGCCCTTGTGATTGCGCAGGTTGATCGGCAGACCGCTGCTCGCCAGTTTGTCGAGCATCTGGGCGTCGCCTTGACGGGCGACATTGAAGACCTGCTCGGTAAACGCGGCGGCCTCTTCTGCGGTCATCTGGCGGCTTTTGTCTGACATCGGGAACTCCACTTTCGGGCAATCGGAAAGTCGCTAGTGTCCCCAAGCCGCTCCGGCCCTGTCATCCCTTTTTTCTCAAGAGCGGCCATAGGCAGAATCAATAACGGTGCCGACCGGCGCAGATGTCCGCCAGCACCGCATCTGTCACCTGGACGTAGGTCTCCGAGCCCGGCAGCCAGGCATACACCGGGTCGCCGCCGGTCTTCGCCGGGTCGAAGGCCTCTTCCTTGAGCCGGGTCTTCTGGTACTTGAAGGTGCCGGTGGTTTCCATTTTCACCTTGACCCGCAGGAACAGCGGCACCGCATACCCCGGCAGGTGCTGGCGGGCGAATTGCAGCAGCTCGGTGAAATCCAGGGTCGCCAGGGACTCGGCCGGGGTGATCGCCGCCATCCCGGCGCGGCCGTTGGTGTTGTGCACTTCCACGCCATAGGCCACCGCCTCGGCCACCAGCGGATGCTGCAGGAGGATGTTCTCCACCTCGGTGGTGGACACGTTTTCCCCCTTCCAGCGGTAGGTATCGCCCAGGCGGTCGATGAACTGCGCATGGCCGAAGCCGATATCGCGCAGCAGGTCGCCGGTATTGAAGTAGCGGTCGCCCTTCTCGAACACGTCGCTGAGGATCACCTTCAGGTTCTTTTCCGGCTCGGTGTAGCCATCCAGCGGCGCCTTGGCGTCGATCTTCGCCAGCAGCAGGCCCTGGCCGCCCCTGGGGACCCTCTGCATGAAACCGGAACCGTTGCGGATCGGCGCGCCGCTGTCGTGGGCGTACTCCACCAGCGCCCAGGGCGCCAGGGAAAAGCCCACGGTGTTGTCGAAGTTGAACACGTTGGTGAAACCGATATTGCCGTCGCTGGCGGCGTACAGCTCGCACACATGCTCGATGCCGAACCGCCGCTTGAACGGCCCCCACACGCCGGGGCGCAGGCCGTTGCCGACCATCTTCAGTACCCTGTTGTCACTGTCGCTGTCGCTGGCGGGCTGGTCGATCAGGTAGCGGCACAACTCGCCCACATAACCGATGGTGGTCGCCTTGAACCGCCGGGCGTCGTCCCAGAAACGGCTGGCGCTGAACTTGCGGCGGATGGCGAAACCCGAGGCGCCACTGATGGCCGAACCCCAGCACACGCACAGCCCGGTGGCGTGATACAGCGGCAAGGTGCAGTACAGGATGTCGGTCGGCTGCATGTCGAGGGCGACCATGCCGAAGCTGGCCGAGCTGCGCATCCAGCGCCCGTGCTTGAAAATGCCGGCCTTGGGCAGCCCAGTGGTGCCGGAGGTGTAGATATAGAAGCAGGGATCGTCGAGGTAGATCCGCGCGGTACTCGGCGGGTTGGTCGACAGGCTGTCGGCGCAGGCGGCCATCAGGTCGATGCAGCCGGCGGGCGTCGGCCCCGGCGCGGCGTCCGGGTCGGCGACGAACCAGGTGCGCGCCTCGTCTATGGCGACCTCGGCGCGAATCGCCGCATAGGCCTCCAGCAACTCGTCGCCGACGACAATAGCCACCGGTTTCACCAGGTTCACGCTGTGCAGCAGCACGCTGCCGGTCTGCGCGGTGTTGAGCATGGCGCAGATACCACCGAGCTTGGCCACCGCCAGCACGCTGACCAGCAGTTCGGGACGGTTCTCGACGAAGATCGCCACCACATCGCCCTTACCGATGCCCTGGCTCGCCAGGTAATGAGCAATCCGGTTGGCCCACTGGTTGGCCTGGGCATAACTGAACACCCGGTCGCCATACAGCAACGCCGGGCCGTCGGGGTTGCGCCGGGTGGCTTGTTCGAAGGTCCAGCCCAGCCCGCAGGGTTGATCGGCGCGTTTGACGTTGGCGATCCGCAGGCCCTTGATGACCCGTGGCAGCGCCCGGACGATGGCGGGCAACTTGCGCAGCATCATGCCCCAGGTGATGGTGTCAGGCTGATGAGTACTCATGGCGACTCCTGTTCGACACGAAAGGATCCTGCGCGGGCCAGGCCGTGCAGGCAGGCAAGGGTCGATCGGGCCGCTCAGCCAGGTGCCGGCCGGCCACTGCCAACAGGAGGAGAAATGAGGGGTGTATCGACGGCCGTGGCGCAGAGCATGGTGTTCATGGATGACGTCCTATTTTCTTATTCTCAGGCGCCTGTGACCCTGGGGATCATGGCGCATGACTGTCCATGTCGATAAAGCGTCTGGTTGACCTGTACAGCCCGGAACATCAAGGTCTGATGGCAGGGCAAGCGCCCTTGCGAAGAGCCGCTGGAAAGCCTGCCGCTGGCCGAAAAATACGTCAGCGCTTCTTGGCCTGTACACGGAGTTTTTGCAAAGTTTTGTATCTCCTCCAGGCCTTGGATGGCCGACGTCGGGGCAGCGGAGTATCCGCTTGAATCTTTCCCGCGGACCGACAGACACATCTGTACCCACCACGCCCGGCGAACGCGCCCGATCTCGCAAAATGCAGGATGCACGATGGCCATTCATGCAAATTGCACGAACGCGCAGCCCCATAGAAACACTAACCAATTGATTTATAAGTAATTTTATAAAAACGCGGTACTGGCACAATCACTGCACCTATCACTTCAGGTTTGCCATTCAAAAACCATGGAGTTGATAGACATGAGCCTGATCCAAGAAAAATTCGCTTCCCTGTTCTCCAACTACGAAGTGACCACTCAGCCACGTCCCGATGGCGGCATCCTGCTGACGCTGCGCAGCAGCGACGGCAAACAGATCAAGCGCTCGATTTCCTATGCGCAGTTGCATGCCGGCGATCAGTTGTCGTGGGTGATCAGCGCGCTGCGTCGCGACCTGGCCGAGCAGGCCAGCGAACTGCCACAGATTTCCCTGCTGCAAAGCCAGAACCGCTTTGCCCTGCCGTCGTATCACTCGGTGTGAGTCCGCACCGGCGCTGAGGCGCGGCGACCACGGATCGCCGCGTGACGCATAACCCCTTCGGGCCGTGCCAGCCTTGCGCTGACACGGCCCGAAGCGTTTCAGGGTCGATGAAATCGCCCTGGTTGGCAGGTGCTCAATCGTCCAGGCCGGGGAACTGGCTGGTGAGGTCGGAGCCGGTGAACCGCGGGGCCCAGCCCTCAGGGTTCTTGAACATGCGGATCGCCACCAGACGGGGGTTCTCGCCCAGGTCGAACCAGTGCGCGGTACCGGCCGGCACCGAGATCAGGTCATTCTTTTCGCACAGCACGGCATACACGTAGTCGTCGATATGCAGGTTGAACAAGCCCTGGCCGGCAACGAAGAAGTGCAGCTCATCTTCGCCTTGACGCTGCTCGTCGAGAAACCTGGCGCGCAGCTCGGCCTTTTGCGGGTGCTGGTGGTCGAGGCTGATCACATCGACGCTGAGGTGGCCGCGCTCGGTCATCCAGCGGTCGATCTGTTCCTGGTAGGCGGCGATCACCGTTTCCTGGCTGGCCCCCGGCTCGATCCTCGTGGTGGCCTGCCAGCGCTCGAAACCCACGCCCCGCTCGGCCAGGGTCGCGGCGATATCGTCGAAATGGGTCAGCACCTTGTTCGGCAGGTCCGGGCTGGACAGGTGGTAAACGGACAGGCTGCTCATCGTCGCAATTCCTCGTTGTCGGCAGTGCCTGCGGCGGTTCCGGGCCGGCCAGGCATGCGCATCGTCAGGCGGTGGCGGCTGCGCTCGAAGCGAGCCGCAGGGGTTGAATATGGCGCGAGCCTTCGACTCGCGCTCGAGAAGGCATGAGACTCATGGCCTCTGCTCTTGCATGCGGGTGGCAATGATAACGGCTGCCGCCAGCGCTGCGAGGCTGGCAATACTAAAGGTCAATGTCGCGCCCAGGGCATTCCAGCTGTAGCCGGAGTACAGCGCGCCCAGTGCCCCGCCGGTACCGGCCAGGGCGGCGTACAAAGCCTGCCCCTGACCCTGCTGGCGAGCACCGAAACTGCGTTGCACGAAATGAATGGCCGCGGCATGAAAACTGCCGAAGGTGGCCGCATGCAGCACCTGGGCGAACAGCAGTACCCACAGATACTCGGCCAGGGTCCCCAGCAGCAACCAGCGCAGGGCCGCCAGCAGGAAACTCGCCAGCAGCACCCGGCGCACGGAAAACCGCGACAGGATCCAGCTCATCGCCAGGAACACCAGCACTTCGGCGACCACCCCCAGCGCCCACAGCAGGCCGATCAACCCGCGGCTGTAGCCCAGGTGTTCCAGGTGCAGGGTCAGGAAGGTGTAGTAAGGGCCGTGGCTCATCTGCATCAGCGCCACGCAGGCATAAAAGGCCAGGACGCCGGGGCTGCGCAGCTGACTGAGGAAGCCCCCGGCCGCCGCGCGACTGCCCTGGTTCGCCGGTTGGGCGTTGGGCACCCAGGCGCTGCTGACCACAATGCCGCCCATGATCAGCACCAGCGCCACCGGGTAGATGTCCAGGCTCAACCATTCGAACAGGCGCCCCAGGGCGACCACCGTGAGGATGAAGCCGATCGAGCCCCACAGGCGAATCTGGCTGTAGCGGGCCGCCTGGCCTTGCAGGTGAGCCAGGGTGATCACTTCGAATTGCGGCAGCACCGCATGCCAGAAAAACGCATGCAGGGCCATGACCATCGCCAGCCAGGCGTAGCTCTTGCTGACGAAAATCAGCGAAAAGCTCAGCAGCGTACAGACCGCGCCGAAACGCACGATGGCCAGGCGCCGGCCGGTGTAGTCGCCGAGCCAGCCCCAGAGGTTCGGCGCCACGCAGCGCATGAGCATGGGAATCGCCACCAGCTCGCCGATCCGCGCGCTGGAAAACCCCAGGTGATCGAAATACAGCGCCAGGAACGGCGCCGTCGACCCCAGCAGGGCGAAATAGAACAGATAGAAACTGGAGAGCCGCCAGTACGGAAGCGCCGCCACGGCCGTCAGACCGTGGCGACTGGCAGGGACGCCATTACCGCTGGCCCAGCACCGGCGTGCTGACGCGCACGTCGGCGTTCTGGCCACGGTGACGCAGCAGGTGGTCCATCAGCACGATGGCCATCATGGCTTCGGCGATCGGCGTGGCGCGGATGCCGACGCACGGGTCGTGACGGCCCTTGGTGATGACGTCCACCGGGTTACCGTCGATATCGATCGAGCGGCCCGGGGTGGTGATGCTGGAGGTCGGCTTGAGCGCCAGGTGCGCGACGATCGGCTGGCCCGAAGAGATGCCGCCGAGGATGCCGCCGGCGTTGTTGCTGAGGAAACCCTCAGGCGTCAGCTCGTCGCGATGCTCGGTGCCACGCTGGGCGACACTGGCGAAACCGGCGCCGATCTCCACGCCCTTGACCGCGTTGATGCTCATCAGCGCGTGGGCCAGTTCGGCGTCCAGGCGGTCGAAGATCGGCTCGCCCAGGCCCGGCATCACGCCCTCGGCAACCACGGTGATCTTCGCCCCCACCGAGTCCTGATCACGGCGCAGCTGGTCCATGTAGGCTTCCAGCTCCGGCACCTTGTCCGGGTCGGGGCAGAAGAAGGCATTGTGTTCCACCGACTCCCAGGTCTTGAACGGGATATCGATCGGGCCCAGCTGGCTCATGTAGCCACGCACCACGATGCCCTGGCTGGCCAGGTACTTCTTGGCAATGGCCCCGGCCGCCACGCGCATGGCGGTTTCCCGCGCCGAGCTGCGACCGCCGCCGCGGTAATCGCGGATGCCGTATTTGTGGTGGTAGGTGTAGTCGGCGTGGGCCGGGCGGAACAGATCCTTGATCGCCGAGTAGTCCTTGGACTTCTGGTCGGTGTTGCGGATCAGCAGGCCGATGGAGCAGCCGGTGGTCTTGCCTTCGAACACGCCGGAGAGGATTTCGACTTCATCGGCTTCCTGGCGCTGGGTGGTGTGACGGCTGGTGCCCGGCTTGCGCCGGTCCAAGTCGCGCTGCAGATCGTCCAGCGACAGCTCAAGACCCGGTGGGCAGCCGTCGACAATGGCGACCAACGCCGGACCATGGCTTTCGCCCGCGGTGGTGACAGTGAACAGCTTGCCGTAGGTATTGCCGGACATGCAGGACGCTCCGTGAAATCAGCCGAAATAACTCAATCTGGATTACTGAGCGCGCCAGTATACGCAGGCTACCCAACTAGTTCATCCTCGAACCTTATCCGTGTCCGGAAGTCCAACCGGCACTTTCTCCATGATGGCGTGATGATGCTGCGAGTTCTTCTCTTGAGCCTTACCCTGTTCACCGGCCTGGTCCAGGCGGCCGTGCTGCAACGTCCCATCAGCCTGGACACCGGCAATGGCGAGTTGTACGGCTCGCTGCTGTTGCCCAAGTCCGACACCCCGGTGCCGGTGGTGCTGATCGTCTCCGGCTCCGGCCCCACCGACCGCAATGGCAACAACCCCGACGGCGGGCGCAACGACAGCCTCAAGCGCCTGGCCTGGGTGCTGGCCAAGCACAACATCGCCAGCGTGCGCTACGACAAGCGCGGCGTGGCCGCCAGCCTCGCCGCCACCCCGGACGAGCGCAACCTGACCCTCGATGCCTACGTCGCCGACGCCGTGGCCTGGGGCAAGCAACTCAAGACCGACCCGCGCCTGGGCCCACTGATCCTGCTCGGCCACAGCGAAGGCGCGCTGATCGCCACCCTGGCGGCGCCCCAGGTCGATGCGGCGGCGGTGATCTCCATCTCCGGCACCGCCCGCCCGGTGGACCAGGTGCTGCGCCAGCAACTGAGCTACCGGCTGCCGGCTCCGCTGATGCTGCGCAGCAACGAACTGCTCGACAGCCTCAAGGCCGGCCGGGTCGACACCGACGTGCCGCCAGCGCTGGAAGTGATCTTCCGCCCCAGCGTGCAGCCGTACCTGATCACCCTGTTCCAGCAAGACCCGACCGCCGCCTTCGCTCGCCTGAAGATGCCAGCCCTGATCGTGCAGGGCAGCAACGATATCCAGGTCGGCGTCGACGATGCGCGGATGCTCAAGGCCGCCAAGCCGGACGCCCAACTGGCCCTGATCGAGGGCATGAACCATGTCCTGCGCATCGTGCCCAACGACGTCAAGCGGCAACTGGCCTCCTACAAGGACCCGCAACTGCCCCTGGCCTCGGAACTGGGCAGCCGCATCATCGATTTTATTGACGGACTTCACGTCCGTTGACGCGTTTTCCCCTCCAGTCCTGAAAAAAACGGCCGATAAGCCTTTGCCGGCCGTTCCCTTGCCGTCGGCATGCAGCGCTTGGACAGGATCTCGCCGTTATGACCGATACCCAGAACCCTCCCGAAACCGAGGTTGAAAAACCCGCTCCCGAAGCCGTGGATTTGCCATGGGCGGACGTCCATGCCGAGCATCACCGGATGCTGCGCCTGGCACCGCTGCAAACCGATCGCGCCACCGGCGGGCGGCCCCTGCGCTTTATCGAATTCGGTTACGCCGAGCGCAACAACAAGGAACGCAGCCTGTTGCGCATGACCATCCAACTGCCGGGCCAGCGGGTGCGCAAGGAACAGAACCATCTGGATGTCTGGGTCGACCACGGTACCCGTCGCGTGCGCTTCGAGCCGGACAACCTGCAGATCGAGCCGGCGAACCGCGGGATCGGCCGCTTTCTGCTGGCGCAGGGGGCGAGTTGGGCGCAGAAGAAGTGGCCGCACTACCGCGTAGAGGGTTTCGACCTGGCGAACAAGGATGCGTTGAACGAGGCCACGCGCCTGCGCCGCGACCATTTCCTGCGGGTCCAGGGCTTCGATGTGGTGTATGCCGATGCCCAGCATCTCAAGGGCAGCGTCAAGGACGTGCTGGTCAGCGAGCTGCTGCCCACCTGGAACAGCGAAAAGCTGCAATTCGTCGAGATTCTCGAAGCCGCGCAGATGCTGCAGCAGGCCGAGCAGAACCTCGAGGAACAGGAAGTCAAACTGCGCAAGCACGAAGAGAAGGTCGCCAAGTACAAACGCGAAGACACCGGGCTGCGCTTCACCATCACCTGCCTGGTGGCGTTCGCGGTGTTCCAGGCCGGGCTGCTGATCTGGATCGCGACCCACCGCTGACAACAGAAAGCCCGCCGATCGGCGGGCTTTTTCGTGGTTCCTCGGCGGAGCTCAGACCCGAGAGGCGAACAGCGCCTGGTGCTGCCGGCACTGCTCGGCGGTGAGCATGAACACGCCATGACCGCCGCGTTCGAAGTCCAGCCAGGCGAAATCGACTTCCGGGTACAGGGCTTCGACGTGGACCTGGCTGTTGCCGACCTCGACGATCAGCAGGCCCTTCTCGGTCAGATGATCGGCCGCCTCGGCCAGCATGCGCCGCACCAGGTTCAGGCCGTCGTCGCCACAGGCCAGGCCCAACTCCGGTTCGTGCTGGTACTCCGCAGGCATGTCGGCGAAATCCTCGGCATCCACATAGGGCGGGTTCGACACGATCAGGTCGAAACGCTGGCCCGGCAAACCGTCGAAACCGTCACCCTGCACGGTGAACACCCGCTCATCGACGCCATGGCGCTCGATGTTCTGGTTCGCCACTTCAAGGGCTTCGAACGACAGGTCGGCCAGCACCACTTCCGCCTGCTGGAACTCGTAAGCGCAAGCGATGCCGATGCAGCCGGAACCGGTGCACAGGTCGAGAATCCGCGCGGGCTCGGCGCCCAGCCAGGGTTCGAAACGTTTTTCGATCAACTCGCCGATCGGCGAACGCGGGATCAGCACCCGCTCGTCGACAATGAACGACAGACCGCAGAACCAGGCTTCGCCCAGCAGGTAGGCGGTCGGCACACGGTCTTCGATGCGCCGCTTGAGCAGGCGCTGCAGGTTGACCAGCTCGTCGTCTTCCAGCGCACAGTCCAGATAGCTGTCGGCGATTTCCCAGGGCAGGTGCAAGGCACCCAGCACCAACTGACGGGCTTCATCCCAGGCATTGTCGGTCCCATGGCCGAAAAACAGATCCTCCCCATGAAAGCGGCTGACAGCCCAACGGATGTGGTCGCGCAGAGTGCGCAGGCGGGAAGTGATCACGGGACAGACTCCTGAAAAAACGACTGGCGATTCTAACAGCCAAAACGTCTGAGGACGACGCATGAAAAATCTGAGTCTGCGGGGCATCCAGAGCGTTTTCCTGCCGTTCGGCCCGATTGCGTATAACCCTTGACACGGCTGTAAGCCAGCAACCACGCACCTTACGTTAGTAGCGATTCACAGAAGCGCTCCGCCAGAGGACAATGTCGCAAAAGCCCCACCCACAGGAGCCCCAGAATGTCCGTTCCAAAGACGATGTTTCAACTCAGCGGTCGTGGTTATGCAGCAGCTAATTTGAGCCACGCGACCCTTGTGATCATCGACGCCCAGAAAGAGTACCTCAGCGGCCCGCTGGCCCTGTCCGGCATGGATGCCGCGGTCGACAACATCAAGCAACTGGTTGCTGCCGCCCGCTCCGCCGGCCGCCCGGTCGTGCACGTACGCCACCTCGGCACCGTCGGCGGTCTGTTCGACCCGCAGGGCGAGCGCGGCGAATTCATCCCCGGCCTCGAACCCCTGGGCGACGAGACCATCATCGGCAAGCTGCTGCCCAGCGCCTTCCACGGCACCGAACTGGAAAAACGCCTGCAGGACCTGGGCTCCCTGGACCTGATCGTCTGCGGTTTCATGAGCCACTCCAGTGTCAGCACCACCGTGCGCGCGGCGAAAAACCTGGGTTTCCGCTGCACCCTGGTGGAGGACGCCTGCGCCACCCGCGACCTGCCCTACAAGGGCGGTATCCTCAGCGCCGCGCACGTCCAGCAGACCGAAATGGCCATCATGGCGGACAACTTCGCCACCCTCGCCCTGACCAAAGACCTGGTCTGATCGACCCGTCGTGAGCGGCTTGCGGGCCGCTCATCCGTAAAAGCCTCTCATTTGCCGTAATTGCCTTAGCCTCAGGAACCACCCGGTCATCTTTCGGTCGAAGGGCCGATATCTATTGAGGAAGGTCGGAATGAAGATATCCGATGGTTTTGACGCACGCCGGCTGCGGCCCAAAGGCCCGCGGAACTGGCGTTTGCGCCTGGGCGCGGCATTCTCCGCGCTGCTGGCGACCTTCGGTGTGCTGCTGGCGATGGCCGGGGCCGCCAGCCTGCTGGGCCGCGCCCCGGCGCTGGGCGAATTGAATGCCAGCCCCGCGGGTTCCGCGGTGATTCTAGGGGTCGGCCTGTTACTGCTGTATGTCGGCGTCAGGCTGTGGCGTCGCTGCCGGCGCCGCATGCGCCAGCCGCAAGCCCTGAACATGGCTCCGCACCTGATGAAGAAACACGACTGAAGCGACGGCAAGGCGTTTTGTCCCGCCCTCTCCCGCCGAGTTGGGTAAACTGCTCGGTCTTCGCGGAGGCTGACATGCAAGACGACGATTTTTCCCTGTTCAAAAGTGCGATCCAAGGCGTCAAGCCGATCAAGCACGATCGCGCCGATACCGGCAAACCCAAGGCTGACCGGGCGCAGATCGCCAAGCTGCGCCAGTCCGCCACCGTGCGCACCGAAACCACCACCGTGGACGGGCTGTCCGATCAGTTCGTGATCGACGTCGGCCCGGAAGACGATCTGATGTGGGCCCGCGACGGGGTCCAGGACAGCCAGATGCGCAAGCTCAAGGCCGGCCAGATCCCTTTCGAGGGCAGCCTCGACCTGCACGGCATGAACGTGGAAAAAGCCCGGGAAACCCTCTGGGCCTTTCTCGCCGAAGCCACGAAATTCGAGATCCGCTGCGTGCGCGTCACCCACGGCAAGGCCGTGCGCCTGGACGGCAAGCGGCCGATGATCAAGAGCCACGTCAACACCTGGCTGCGCCAGCATCCCCAGGTGCTCGGTTTCACCTCGTGCCAGGCCAGGCACGGCGGCACCGGGGCGGTCTATGTGATGCTCAAGCGCACCATGATGGAAGGCCGCGACGAGTAAAGCCGCTTCACCGCGCTTGCAGCGCCGGGTCCGCCACCGTACCCTTGCCCTTTGCGTAAAATCCCACAGGTAGTTTCATGTCCCTGGAACAGAATTACACGGCGATCCTCGGCCAATTGGGCGAAGACGTCTCCCGCGAGGGCCTGCTCGACACGCCAAAACGTGCCGCCAAAGCCATGCAGTACCTCTGCCGCGGTTATGAACAAACGCTGGAAGAAGTCACCAACGGTGCCTTGTTCAGCTCCGACAACAGCGAAATGGTGCTGGTCAAGGACATCGAGCTCTACTCGCTGTGCGAGCACCACCTGCTGCCATTCATCGGCAAAGCCCACGTCGCCTACATTCCAAGCGGCAAGGTGCTGGGCCTGTCGAAAGTCGCGCGCATCGTCGACATGTACGCGCGTCGCCTGCAGATCCAGGAAAACCTCAGCCGCCAGATCGCCGATGCGGTCCAGCAGGTAACCGGCGCCCTGGGCGTCGCGGTGGTGATCGAAGCCAAGCACATGTGCATGATGATGCGCGGTGTGGAGAAGCAGAACTCGTCGATGATCACCTCGGTGATGCTGGGCGAGTTCCGCGAAAACGCAGCGACCCGCAGCGAGTTCCTCAGCCTGATCAAATGATACGGGCGGCCTGAAAGAACCGGCGTTCATCGCCGGTTTTTTTTCGCCCGGCAAAATCAGGTAAGCTGCCGGCCCTTCTTTCATGGGCAAGAGGCAATATCGTGATCGTCAAAGCGCTTCGAGTCGGCCTGGGCCAACTCATCATCTTCATCGACTTCATCACCCGCCCCCGCAAGCAGCAGCGCCCGGCCGCGGCTCAAGCCCAGGTCGAACAGGCCGCCAAGGGCCTGACCCTGTACCAGTTCCACGCCTGCCCGTTCTGCGTGAAAACCCGCCGCACCCTGCATCGCCTGAACGTGCCGGTGGCCCTGCGTGACGCGAAAAACGACGAGCAGCACCGCCAGGCCCTGCTGGAACAGGGCGGCAAGATCAAGGTGCCGTGCCTGCGTATCGAAGAAAACGGGAAGACCACCTGGATGTACGAGTCCAAGGTGATCATCGATTATCTGGACAAGCGTTTTTCGGCAGCCTGAAGAAAGCGATCGCGGGCAAGTCGGGTCGCCGCCCGCTCGCTCCTACAGGTTCGTGTCGTTCTCGATGTAGAGGCACGGCTTACCTGCAGTGGTGCCAGACAGGCAGCCCGGACCCAGGACACAAAAAACCGACCCAAGGGTCGGTTTTTTCATTGCCTGCACCTGCTCAATCGAGCATCCCGATATGCCGCGGGTGGCTTTGTACCCGCTGCATCCAGGCCTGGATGCCCGGGTAGCGTCCGAGGTCGAAACCGCCCTCATGGGCCACATGGGTGTAGGCATAAAGCGCGATATCGGCAATCGAATAGTGCTCGCCCACCAGGTAAGGCGTGCGGGCCAACTGCTTCTCCATGACGTCCAGCGCCTTGTAGCCGCGCTTGTGCAGCTTCAGGTATTCCTCGCGGCGCGCCTCGGGCAAGCCCTCATACAGCTCGATGAAACGCGCCACGGCAATGTACGGCTCATGGCTGTATTGCTCGAAAAACTGCCATTGCAGCACCTGCGTGCGTAGACGCGGCTCGCTCGGCAGGAATTCGCTGCCGTCGGCAAGAAAGTTGAGAATCGCGTTCGACTCCCACAGGCAGGTGCCGTCTTCCAGCTCCAGCACCGGGATCTTGCCGTTGGGGTTCTTCGCCAGGAACGCCTCGGTCTGCGTATCCCCGTTCAGGATGTCCACAGCCTGCCACTGGTAAGGCTGGCCGAGCAGATTGAGCATCAGCTTGACCTTGTAGCAGTTGCCGGACCGGTAATCCCCATAAACCTTGTACATGGCCCTCTCCTTTCAGGCTGCCTGTGCAGCCTGTGCTTGACGTATCACGGTGGCCAGCCGCTTGAGACCTTCGTCCAGCCGCACTGGATCGATATGACTGAAACTCAACCGCAGGTGACCTGGATTGCGGTCCGGCTCGGAGAAGAAAGGTTCGCCCGGCATGAATGCCACGTCCTGCTCCAGCGCCGCCTTGAGCAAAGTGCGGGTGTCGAGCGGCTGTTTCAAGGTCAACCAGAAAAACAACCCGCCCTGGGGCACCTGCCAGTCGGCCAGCTCAGCGAAATGCCGTTGCAGGGCCGCCTGGAACGCGTCGCGGCGCACCCGGTAGAAATCGCGCAACTCGCCCAGGTGCCGCTGGTACTGCTCGGTCCCTATCCATTGCAGCGCCTGCCATTGGCCGACGCGGTTGGTGTGCAGGTCCGCCGACTGCTTCAAGCGCAGCAGATGGGGAAACAGGTCCGCACTGGCGATCAAGTAGCCGACCCGCAGCCCCGGCAGCAGCGTCTTCGAGACCGTGCCGGTGTAGATCCAGCTGGCCTTGCGCAGGCGCCCGACGATAGGCGTGGCGCCGCCGCCATCGAAGGTCAGTTCGCGATAGGGCTCGTCTTCGATGAGAGTGACCCCGAACTCGTCGAGCAACGCGGCCACGGCATCCCGCTTGGCCTCGCCGTAGCGCACCGCCGAAGGGTTCTGGAAGGTCGGGATCAGGTAGATGAACGCGGGGCGATGCTGTTCCAGGCGGGCCCGCAGCTGAGCCAGGTCCGGTCCGTCGGCCTCCAGCGGCACGGTCAGGCAATCGGCGCCGAACAGCTGGAAGATCTGCAGCGCTGCCAGGTAGGTCGGCGCCTCTAGCAGGATCTCGGTGCCCTTGTCGATGTACAGCTTGGCCGCCAGGTCGAGAGTCTGCTGGGACCCGCTGACCACCAGCACCTGGCTGGCCTCGCACGGCACGCCCAATGCCCGGGCTTGCGCCGCCAGGGCCTCGCGCAACTGCGGTTCGCCTTCGCTCATGCCGTACTGCCCCATGGCGACCGGCATGCCCTGCCAATCCAGTGGCGGCAGCATCGCCTCGGCGGGCAGGCCACCGGCGAACGACATCACCTCCGGACGCTGGGCGGCAGCCAGGATTTCACGGATCAGTGAGCTTTTAAGACGCGAAACACGTTCGGAGAAGGCCATGAGGGTCACCCGGTAGCAAAGGCGGAGGAAAATACGTCAAACTGCTTGACCGAAATTACGCCGACCCGTGCAGATACGTCAATATGCTTGACCTTAAAAACCAGACCACCCAGCAAGCCGCCATGGAAGCCTTCTTCTTTGGTTATCAGGCATTCACCGCCAAGGCCGACGAAATGCTCGAGCGGCGCGGCCTGAGTCGTGTGCACCAGCGCATCGTGTTTTTCATCGCCCGCTACCCGGGGCTGAGCGTCAAGGAACTGCTGACGGCGCTGGGGGTGAGCAAGCAGGCGCTGAACATTCCGCTGCGCCAATTGATGGAAATGCACCTGGTCGACAGCGTCACCTCCGAGAGCGACAAGCGCAAACGCCTGCTGGAACTGACGGAGGACGGTGCGCGCTTCGAGCAAGCGCTGCGCCGCGAACAGGTGAAACTGCTGCAACGGGTGTTTGCCGAAGCCGGCGAGGCCGCGGTGGATGGCTGGTTAGCAGTGAACAAGGCCCTGGGGGAAAACCGCTGACGCAGCCTGGGATCGGCTGCGCAGCCGTCGCCTCTAGCCAACGCAGGCATTCAGACAGATCGAGGGCACAGGTTTTACGACCGCTACGCGCTCGATCGCAGGCTGCGCCAGCGGCTACAGGCATATAGCCTTTCCGGCGAACTTTTCGCACACAACCTAAAAAACATTATTTGCTTTATTTGTATACAAAAGCATAATTCGCCACGTGCGAGTTCTTGACCTATAGGTCAATAAAAGCCCGCAAGCCTTACATGCCTCAAAGAGCCGCTGCCCACCCTCCCGTGCCCGGCTCTGGAAAAAATAATAAAACTCTTGAGGAGTACTCGCTGTGGAAAGCCGCAAATCCGAAGCCCCTACCCTGGAACTTTCGCCGCCGCTGAGCAGTGGCTGGCTGGAGCGCCTCTTCAAACTCAGGTTGCACGGCACCACGGTGAAGACCGAACTGATCGCCGGTCTGACCACCTTCATCACCATGGCCTACATCATCTTCGTCAACCCCAACATCATGGCCGACGCCGGCATCGACCACGGCGCGGCCTTCGTCGCCACCTGCATCGCCGCGGCCCTGGGGTGCCTGTTGATGGGGCTGTACGCCAACTGGCCGGTGGGCCTGGCGCCCGGCATGGGGCTGAACGCCTTCTTCACCTACACCGTGGTCGGGACCATGGGGTACAACTGGGAAACCGCCCTCGGCGCGGTGTTCGTGTCCGGCGTGCTGTTCATGTTCCTGACCTTTTCCCGGATCCGCGAATGGCTGCTCAACAGCATTCCGGCGAGCCTGCGCTTCGCCATGGGCGCCGGCGTGGGGCTGTTCCTCGGGCTGATCGGCCTGAAGACCGCGGGCATCGTGGTCGACAGCCCGGCGACCCTGATCAAGCTCGGCTCCCTGCGCGAGCCCGGCCCGCTGCTGGCGGCGATCTGTTTCCTGATGATTGCCGTGCTCAGTTATCACCGGGTGTTCGGCGCGATCCTCATCAGCATCATCACCGTGACGCTGGCCGGCTGGGGCCTGGGCCTGGTGCACTACGAGGGCATCCTGTCGGCGCCGCCGAGCCTGGCACCGACCTGGATGGCCATGGACGTCGCCGGGGTGTTCAACGTCAGCATGATCAGCGTGGTGCTGGCCTTCCTCTTCGTGCACATGTTCGACACCGCCGGCACCCTGATGGGCGTGGCCCAGCGGGCCGGCCTGGTCAACCCCGACGGCAAGATCGAGAACCTCTCCCGCGCCCTGAAGGCGGACAGCGCCTCCAGCGTCTTTGGCGCGGTGGTCGGCGTGCCGCCGGTCACCAGTTACGTGGAAAGTGCCGCGGGCGTCGCTGCGGGCGGTCGGACTGGTCTTACCGCCGTGACCGTAGGTGTGCTATTTATCGCCGCCATGTTCTTCGCCCCGCTGGCGGGCATGATCCCCGCTTACGCCACCGCTGGCGCCCTGATTTATGTGGCGATGCTGATGATGGGCGGCATGGCCCACATCGATTGGGAAGAGGCCACCGACAGCATCCCGGCGATCGTCACCGCGATCATGATGCCGCTGACCTTTTCGGTCGCCGACGGTATCGCCCTGGGCTTCATCACCTACGTGGCCTTGAAGGCCGGGACGGGCAAGTACAAGGAAATCTCCATCAGTCTGTGGGTACTGTGCGTGATCTTCATCGCCAAGTTCATTTTCTTGTAGGCCCATCGGTTTCGAACGGCCTCACCCCGTCGGGTGAGGCTTTTGCACATAAGGAGAAAGGCAATGAGCGTGGAAACCTGGCTGCTGTTCAGCGGCGCGGCACTGGTGGTGATCCTGATCCCGGGACCGCTGTCCCTGCTGATGATCAGCAATAGCCTGAATTACGGTTTGCGCAGGTCCTACCCGGCATTCCTCGGCGGCGTGTTCGCCTCGATCTGCCTGCTGAGTGCCTCGGCCCTGGGCCTGGGCGCCCTGCTGCTGGCCTCGGAACAGCTGTTCAGCGCCCTGAAGATCGTCGGCGCGCTGTACCTGTTCTACCTGGCCTGGCAGAGCTGGCAGCAATCGCGGCAGCCGTCCCAGGGCGCCGAAGTGCCCCAGGCCGCGCCGAAACCGCGCTTTCGCGCCCTGTTCGGCCGCGCCTTCGTGCTGGGTGCCAGCAACCCGAAAGACATCCTGTTCTTCGCCGCCTTCCTGCCGCAGTTCCTCAGCGCCGAGCAGCCCTTCCTGCCGCAGCTGCTGATCATGATCGCCACCTGGACCCTGCTCGACCTGCTGTGCAAGCTGGCCTACGGCCTCGGCGCCCACGGCGCGGCGCGCTACCTGCGCAGCGGCAAGGGCCAGAGCTGGTTCAACCGGGTCAGCGCCGGGCTGTTCAGCGGCGCGGGCGCCGCGTCGCTGTTGAGCCGCTGACCGCATCGCGGGCAAGTCGATCACCACCCGCTCGCTCCTACAGATTCAGGTTGTTCAACGGTAGCGCGAACGACACGCAACTGTAGGAGCGAGGCTTGCCCGCGATGGCGTCTCCCCTTTCAACAGGCGAAAAAAAGCCCGCAGTGTGAGCGGGCGAAAGACCAAAGAAGCGATGCGCAGGCTTCGTGGGGGGAAAGTCCTAGCTTCCTCTGTAGGTCGAATAGCTGTAGGGCGAGATCAGCAGTGGAACGTGGTAATGGTCCTGCTCGGCCGAGATGCCGAAGCGTAGCACCACCACATCGAGAAACGCCGGCGCCGGCAGTTGTACGCCACGAGCGCGATAGTAATCGCCCGCACTGAATTGCAGCTGGTAAACCCCGGTGCGGTAGTCATCGCCTTGCAGCAGCGGCGCGTCGCAACGACCGTCGCTGTTGGTCAGGGCAGTGGCGACCAGCTCCAGTTGCGCCCCTTCGACCCGGTACAACTCGACCTTGATGGCGCTGCCAGGGCAGCCATGCGCGGCATCCAACACGTGTGTAGTCAAACGTCCCATTGATTCTGCGTGCCTGTACCGCACTCAGGCGTCCAGGCCTCGCGCCTCCTGAAGTCAGTTGATAAGGAGACCGCACCATTTCGGAGCACGAAAGGCTGCGGCGAGGAATTTATTAAGACATTTTTCAAAAAAATTGTACACAATAAAAATCACCCATTTCCGGGTACTTCAGTCCAGCCGTGGTATTCCCCTGATGGGCGGCCATGCCATGAGATTACGCGACTTTTCATCCATTAACTGACCAACCGGGCAGGTTTCTTGCAGCACCCTGGCAGATCGGTGCTCGATGAAAAATGCAAAAAAACGGGCTTACAAAGCGCAATAAAAGTTGTATACAATCAGCCCATCGCTGTGACGCCAGCCTGTCCTTCCCCCTCAGGCCCCGCCACGCCACCGTTATCACGATAAGAAGGAAGACTGCAGTGAGCGCTGACTACCCACGCGACCTGATCGGTTACGGCTCCAACCCTCCTCACCCTCACTGGCCGGGCAATGCCCGCATCGCCCTGTCGTTCGTGCTCAATTACGAAGAAGGCGGCGAGCGCAATATCCTCCATGGCGACAAGGAGTCGGAAGCCTTCCTTTCGGAAATGGTCGCCGCCCAGCCGCTGCAGGGCGAACGCAACATGAGCATGGAATCGCTGTACGAGTACGGCAGCCGTGCCGGGGTGTGGCGGATTCTCAAGCTGTTCAAGGTATTCGATATCCCGCTGACCATCTTCGCCGTCGCCATGGCGGCCCAGCGTCACCCGGACGTGATCCGCGCCATGGTCGAGGCCGGCCACGAGATCTGCAGCCACGGCTACCGCTGGATCGACTACCAGTACATGGACGAAGCCCAGGAACGCGAGCACATGCTCGAAGCGATCCGCATCCTCACCGAAATCACCGGCGAGCGCCCGCTGGGCTGGTACACCGGCCGCACCGGGCCGAACACCCGGCGCCTGGTGATGGAAGAAGGCGGTTTCCTCTACGACTGCGACACCTACGACGATGACCTGCCCTACTGGGAACCCCACAATCCGACCGGCAAGCCGCACCTGGTGATCCCCTACACCCTGGACACCAACGACATGCGCTTCACCCAGGTCCAGGGCTTCAACCAGGGCGACGACTTCTACCAGTACCTCAAGGACGCGTTCGACGTGCTCTACGCCGAAGGCGCCGAGGCGCCGAAGATGCTGTCCATCGGCCTGCACTGCCGCCTGATCGGCCGCCCGGCGCGCCTGGCCGCCCTGAAGCGCTTTATCGAGTACGTCAAAGGCCACGACCAGGTCTGGTTCACCCGCCGCGTGGACATCGCCCGCCACTGGCAGCAGACCCATCCCTTCCCGGGGGCTTCGAAATGAGCACCTTCCAGACCTTGAAACCCTCGACCCTGAGCCGCGACGCCTTCGTCAAAGCCTTCGCCGACATCTACGAACATTCGCCATGGGTCGCCGAAAAGGCGTTCGACCTGGGCCAGGATGCCTCGATCGACCGGATCGACACCCTGCACCAGCGCATGAGCGACATCCTGTTGAGTGCCGATCGGCCCAGCCAGCTGGCCCTGATCAACGCTCACCCGGACCTGGCCGGCAAAGCCGCCGTCCAGGGGCAGCTGACCGCAGCCAGCACCAATGAACAGGCTGGCGCCGGTATCCACCAATGCACGGCCGAAGCTCTGTGGACAGTGCTGTCCTGACGGCATATCGAATGAATGCTGGCGAGGCTGCCCGGCCTCGCCAGCGCAGGTAACGCCCCTCC
>NZ_JBNNVU010000032.1:0-30166 GCF_050280705.1 Pseudomonas sp. NPDC089530
CGCCGGGTGGAGAGGAACAGGACCATGAAGTCCTGCACCGCGCCGGCCAACACCACCCCGGCGATCAGCCACAGGGTGCCGGGCAGGTAGCCCATCTGCGCCGCCAGGACCGGACCAACCAAAGGCCCCGCACCGGCGATGGCCGCGAAGTGGTGGCCGAAGAGAATGTGTTTGTTGGTCGGCACATAGTCCAGACCGTCGTTGTTGAGCACGGCGGGGGTGGCCCGGCGCGGGTCGAGCTGCATCACATTGTTAGCGATGAACAGGCTGTAGTAGCGGTAGGCAACCAGGTAGATAGCGACGGCGGCGACGACGATCCAGAGGGCGTTGATGGCTTCGCCGCGGCGCAGGGCCACGACACTCAGCGCAACCGCTCCCAGGACAGCCACGGCAAACCAGGCGAGGTGTTTAGCCAGACGGGTCATTGCGTGTCTCCTGCCGACAGTCGGGGACTGCGGCGGTAATTTTTATAATTGTGTCCGCTGTGCGGAGCGGGCCCAATATCCGCGCCTGCCGTCCACAAATAAATCCGCGTTACTACGTACGCGGTCTCTACGTAGTTCTACGCAGACGCACCTGATCCCATCGGTCGTACCAGACGACGGCGCTACTGGCCAAGCCCGTCTTTTGGCCTATGATGCCGGACCTTGGCCGTACCGCGGGCGGCCAGCAGCCGCGCCCGGGCAGGAGTAGACATGCAGCTCAAACACAAGATCGTCGCCCTCGGGATCCTGCCGCTGGTGCTGGCCATCGCCGTCATCTGCGCGCTGGTGATTTCCCTCAACCGGCAACTGGGCGACCAGCAGGCGCAACTGATCGAAGACAGCATCCTGGCGAGCAAGCGCGCGGAACTGAAGAACTACGTGGCAATGGCCCGCAGCCTGATCGAGCCGCTGTACGCCAACGGCCAGGGCGACGCCCGCGCCCAGCAGCAAGTGCTGGAAGAACTGCGCAAGCTCAGCTTTGGCATCAACGGCTACTTCTTCGTCTACGACCGCGAAGGCCGCAGCCTGATGCACGCGCGGCAGTCGGAGCTGGTGGGCCAATACCTGTGGGACATGAAAGACCCCCACGGCCTGCCGGTGATCCAGGCGCTGCTCAAGAGCGCGCAGTCGGGCGAAGGCTTCCAGCGCTATGCCTGGAACAAGCCCTCCTCCGGCCAGGTCACCGACAAGCTGGCCTACGTGGTGATGCTCGACCGCTGGGGCTGGATGCTCGGCACCGGCATCTACCTGGAAGACGTCGAGCGCGCCACGCAACAGGCCCGTGCCGAGGTGGCCCAGGACATCCGCAAGACCATGCTGGCGATTGCCGCGGTGGCCCTGGTGGCGGTGCTGTTCGTGTTCGCCACCGGCATGACCCTCAACGTCAGCGAGCAGCGCCTGGCGGACAAAAAGCTGCAACGTTTGACCCAGCGCATCGTCAGCCTGCAGGAGGAAGAGCGCTCACGTGTGTCCCGCGAGCTGCACGACGGCATCAGCCAACTGCTGGTCTCGATCAAGTTCCAATTCGAACTGGCCAGCCACCTGCTGGAAAATGGCCAGGCCGAAAGCAAGGGTTTAAACACCCTGAAAGACGCCACCGAGCGCCTGGGCGACGCCATCGGCGAAGTGCGCAGCCTGTCCCACGATTTGCGCTCGTCCCTGCTCGACACCCTGGGCCTGTCGGCAGCCATCGGCCAGCTGGCGGCGGAATTCGAGCAGCGCAGCGGGCTGCGGGTGACCTACGACGACAACGAATTCGACTGCCACCTGGCGGACGGCGCCGCGGTGTCGCTGTTCCGCATCGTCCAGGAAGGCCTGAGCAATATCGAACGCCATGCCCAGGCGCACAACGTCCACATCACCCTGCACGGCTCCGCGGAAAATCTGCGCCTGACCCTGGTGGACGACGGCGTCGGCTTCAACGTCGCCCAGGTCGAACGGCGGCACGCCGGCATCGGCTTGCGTAATATCCGCGAACGGGTCGAACATTTCGGCGGGCGCTTCGAACTGGTTTCCGAGCCGGGCCGAAGCGAGCTGGACATCCTCCTGCCCATGCAACAACCCGCCGGCAAACGCTGATACGGCCCATAACAAGACAATAAGAGTGAACACCCCGATGAACCTGCCCTCCCCGATCCGCGTCGCCCTGGTCGACGATCACTCCCTGGTCCGCGACGGCATCAAGGCGCTGCTGGGCGTCATGGCGCCCCTGGAAGTGGTGGGCGAAGCCGAGAGCGGCGCCGAGGCCATCGAACTGGTCGGCCGCTGCCAGCCGGACCTGCTGCTGGTCGACATCGGCCTGCCCGACATCAACGGCCTCGAACTGACCCGCCTGCTGCGCAGCCGCTACCCGGCGCTCAAGGTGCTGATCCTGAGCATGTACGACAACCACGAATACGTCAGCGAATCCCTGCGCGCCGGCGCCAGCGGCTACGTGCTGAAAAACGCCCCGTCACGGGAAATCATCGCCGCCATCGAAGCCATCGGCAGCGGCGGCACCTTCTACAGCGCCGACATCGCCCAGCGCCTGATCGCCGACAAACCCACCGACAACGAACTCACCCCCCGCGAAAGCCAAGTGCTGTACAAAATGGCCCAAGGCATGAACAACAAGGAAATGGCCCGGGACCTCGACATCAGCGTACGCACCGTGGAAACCCACCGCCTGAGCATCCGCCGCAAACTCAACATCGACAAACCCGCGGCGCTGGTCAAATACGCCATCGATCATGGGATTATTCCCCGGTAGTGCGTTGCGCCGCCTGGGTTAGCAATACGCCACCTAGACTTCAGTTATCCGTCCCCCGCACAAGGTCCCTTCCCCATGAGCATCGACTGGCTGCACTTCACCCCCTGGAGCGCCCTCGCCGGTGGCGCCCTGATCGGCCTGGCCGCCGGCCTGTTCGTCATGGCCAATGGGCGCATCGCCGGGATCAGCGGCTTGCTGGGCAGCCTGCTGCAACCGGGCAGCGAAGGCTGGAGCGAAAAGGCCCTGTTCCTCCTCGGCCTGCTCCTGGCACCCGTGCTATGGGGCCTGTTCCATGTGTTGCCGGCCATCGAATTCCAGAGCGGCACCCTCGGCCTGATCGGCGCCGGCCTGCTGGTGGGCCTCGGCACCCGCTACGGTTCCGGCTGCACCAGCGGCCACGGTGTCTGCGGCATCTCTCGCCTGTCACCGCGCTCGCTGGTGGCGACCCTGAGCTTTATGCTGACCGGCTTTATCACCGTCTGGCTGTTGCGCCACGGGTTGGGGCTATGAACGGGGTGGAGCGATGAACATGCGCAAAGTCACCGCCTTTATCGCCGGCCTGGTATTCGGCCTCGGCCTGCTGCTATCCGGCATGACCAACCCGACCAAGGTCCTGGGCTTTCTCGACCTGGCCGGCCAGTGGGACCCGTCCCTGGCCCTGGTGATGCTAGGCGCCATCGCCGCGGCCTGGTGGCCGTTCCACTGGGCCATCAAACAACCCCGGAGCCTGCTCGGCAGCCCGCTGCAACTGCCCACCCGCCGCGACATCGACCGCCGCCTGGTCGGCGGCGGCCTGCTGTTCGGCATTGGCTGGGGCATCGCCGGCATCTGCCCGGGCCCGGGGCTGACCCTGCTGCTTACGCCCCATTGGCAGGCCTGGGTGTTTGTCCTGGCCATGGTGGTGGGGATGCTGGGGTTTCAATGGCTGGAAGCACGACGCAGTCGCTGAAGGCTAGCCCTCACATGAACTGTGTCCGCCCCACCCGCGAGCAGGACACCGCCTCTGTAGCCGCTGCCGAGCAGCGCGAGGCTGCGAACGACTGCGTAGCAGTCGCAAAACCTGCAAACACGGTTTGCCTGAATAAACACCCAGGCCAACCGACAACACCAACTCAGGGCAAAGGCTCAAACCGCCCACTCCCCTCATTCCACTGAAACCCCGGCAGCTTGCACTCACTCAAACTGATCCGCTGGCTCTCCCCCTCAGACGATACCTGCAACGTCTCCACCCCCAGGTTCGGACAGCCCCGCCCCGCGAGTGTCAGGGTCTGCAGCGGCTTGCCGCTGGCCTTGTCCACCACCTCGATCGCCGTTATCCGCTGATCGTTGCCCTGCATCGGCACCTGGAAATACCAGCGTTTGGTAGACGCGCTCTGCAACAGCGTCGTGCTCGGCTGCGGCCACGAACGGTCCGAGTCCACCAGGGCCACCAGCTTCAGGGCGATGGGCAAGGTCTTGCCGGTGCGATAGCTGGTCCAACTGCCGCGCACCTGCTCGCTCTGGCGGCTGACCATCAGGTCGTTGAACTGCAACCGCGCTACCGGCAGGCCCTGCTCGTCCAGCTCATCCATGGCCAGCACCTTGTTGCTGAAACTGAAGGTCGGCTTGAGGCGGATCGGCGTGCGATAGCGCTGGTAGGCATAGGTCCCCTGGTACAGCGCGTTCTGGCTGCCCAGCGTCAGCACAATGGCCTGCTTGCCCAAGGTGCCCTGATACACCCCATGGGCCGCATGCGCCGACAGTACCCATGACACCAGCAACAACGCCGCCAGCCCGCGAAAAAGATCAACCAGCCGCATCAGAAACGCCCCTCGAGAGACTGAATGAATTCCAGCCGGTCAGGGCTGATCACGCGGTAATAATCCCAACGCCGGGTTCCCGCACTGAAGTTGATAAAGTCCTGCTTGCTGAACTCCATCTGCCCGCCCGCGGCAAAGCGCACAGTGCCCTCGACGGCCAACTGTTCCAGCTGCGGATGGCGCAGATACGCCTGGGTCTGTGGGTGGTACAGGTAATACTGGGTCGGCGCGCACAGCACACTGCCGTACGGGCCGTTCAAGCTGTAGCTCTGCACCTGGAAATCAAGGGTTGAGTCGGCATCGAAATGCTCGAAGGTCAGGGTGCGGGTCCCGGTCGGCGACAGGCACCACTGCCCCCCGACTTCCTGCACCACCTCGCCGGTGGCCCGGCTCAGCACCCGGACAGTGTCCACCCGCCCCGTGTCCTCCCCGGCATTGCGCACGGCATGCACACTGAAATAGAACTGCTTGTCGGCCGCCGGCTGCAACAACTCACCGTCAAAGGCCTCACGCTGACTCCCGCCAAACCGCATCACCCGCTGCAACCGCAACGGCTGCTGCACCCCCGTGCGCAAATCGACAAACGCCCCCTGCAACGCCTCCGCCCCCTCGGCAAAGGGCTGCAACGACACAGCCGCCGCCGGCAACGTCGGGTTGTCCATGATATTGATCAACAGCCCCCTGTCCGGCCAAAACGGCGTGAGCTCCAGAGGAATCGGCAAGCGCTCGGCCTCGGTAAACCAATAGCCGGACATCCCGCCGCCGTACTGCGAGTCATAGGTGAGCGCCAGCTCCACCGGCGTATCGCCGAGCGTGCCGCGGTAGGTGGTGATGGGGTTGGCGTGGGCGGTGGGCGCACTCAGCGCCAAACCCACAAACAGCGCCGGAGCCAACCGAAACAGAAAATGCCGCAAGCGAGACACACCACCCCGCTTCCCTGCCCCTATTCGCCTCCCGCCACCAACGGACTGGGTCATGCCTGCGCTCCTTGCAATGGGTAAAAGGCGCGCAGAATAGCAAAATCAAGAGGGGACCAGATGGCGTTTTGCTACCGACCTGTAGCCGCTGCCGAGCCCGCCAGGCTGCGATGGGACGCGTAGCGGCCCTGAATCGGCGCGCTGCGGTTCCTCAGGCATAGGCCCTATTGGTTGGAGGGGAAGCAAACACAGACGGCCCTTACAGGCAAACTAGATAGATCCTACAGCGCTGCCATGACTCCCAGGCCTATAGTTCCTCTGTCTGCTGACTCCGGTCAGCGACAGGGTTTCGCAGCCCAACAGAAAGAATCAAACAACACAGTCAATGACAACTCAGGCAAACTCCGCCTGCGTTTCGTTTATGGCGGCTGTGCGTGGGAGACCTCCGGGTCTGCCGGGTTTGTTTCTTTCCTCGGTCTGCGAACCCGCGTACAGCTGCCACCCAGTTGATTCGCAGCAACAGGTGGCGATTTTTCATTTTTTGGAAGAAACGACACCATGAAAACTCAAGACTCGTCCGAACGCTTTATCCCTCTAACCCCAATTGCCAGCGATGGGCCGGTGCTGTTTATCGACAGCCATGCGCCGCTGGTGGATCTGCATGCGTGTGCTAGCGAGCGCTTGCTCACTACGCTCGATTACTTGAACCTGATGGCCTGCACAACGTTGCGAGACTCCAGCGATAAAGACATTAGTACCGTGACTAATACTGCCCGGCTATTGCTGCAGGATGTGCGAGATGTGCTGGGAGTGATTGAAGCTCGGGTTTATAGCGAATGACTAACCCTAGGGCTACCGGCTAAAAATTAAACTTTCAGACTGAGAGTTAACCAAAAAAAATCATACACAGGAGTCTCACCCTCTTTCATCGAGACATTAACAATTATCCTGGATGTTCTCTCAGCCCCAAAAACAGCCCTTGAGTTCCCGATAGAACTCAAGAGCTGATGGTATTAGTCTCACTTAAGCGTTCTTTCTACCTCACCATCGCCCGTCAACTCTACCATCACAGAAAAAGGAAGAATGAAGTTCTACCATTGAGCTAATCTAGCCTAGCAGCCTCAGCGGCAACATGACCGGCGAGTGAGATCACAAATGTTTTAAGGCTTGTCATATCCGACAATGTCGAAAACTCACCATCAACAGCGGCAGTCCGAGGGGACGTTAATAGTGCAGCTGTAGTGTAAAGCTGCTCTTGAACAAGCCTCTGACACAGAATGTCATATCGTTTCAAATAAGATGCACCCTGGAACTCAGCTGATACAGGAAAGTGCGGTGACTTATCTCTAACGGGCTTGCGAGACTTCTCGGCATCTTCAACCATCATAAGCCAGCCTACGAAAGGACGAGGCTGTTTACCGAATGCCTCCTCCCTGTATGCCGTCCAAAGGTCATGGGCCGTTCCTATAGCCTCCTCGGTGCGATTATTAAAATTGTTTCCAAAAGAAGGTCCAACCTGACTCTTGAGCTCAATAGCAGCGATAAGTTGGCCCTTATACGTGACCAACAAATCCCACAGTTTGGTTGGGCGAAAATATCCTGGTAAGGTCAAGACCCCCTTTTTCAAGTGAATGTCGGCATGAGCCAAGCCATTGGCTTTAACAATATCTAGGATTAGGTCGATAAACCCATCCATGTTTTTCCCGTCAGTGACTCCTGCACGTTCCCCCTGGTCAGTTCGTCCAGTAGCAATTTGTCTCTGTCTGGCCGCTTCGCGATTCCCCCAAAAGCCCATGACTGCTGAGCGTGCTTTACATTCATAATCTAAGAGATTTAGAGCCATTTACTTACAGTTGCCTCCTATGGCAGACACTTCCAGCGCACTCAATTTATAAAGTTTGAATACAGCATTATTACAGGCAGCCACATCAAATTTCTGAGCGGCTTCGGCAAGCTCAGCTCTTAACGTTTCAGGAACATCAGACCAGTAAGGGATACGAATTCGGCGCAGATACTGGGCCTGGAAGCGAAGAAACCCGCCACGCATCTTGGTGGAATAGGTTGCGACAAAAAGCCGGGAGATTGTAGAGAGCAGCACAGCCTGAAGTGCTCGTAAATCCCAAGTATCCGAGGTGACGACATATAAATTGTGGTGCGGATAAAGGACTCCACCTTCAAAAACAACGTGAGCCTCACCCTTAATATCTGGAATCAAAAGTTTTGGCTTGGCAGCCAATGACGGCGTTACTCGGTCAATTGTCCGATACCAATTAGAAGGAGCCTTTTTTGCGCAGTGACGTCGTTCTATAACATCACGACGCTCTTCCAAGTAACGATTCAGTCTTGGATACTTTCTAAGATCAACCAAGCCTCCACTATCTTCAAATGGGTTTATGACACCCTGGCCACGCCAAACTACCTCTCCCGAGAGTATGTCTTTCGTTGTAACCAACGGCAGCTTGCGATCAGATTCAACATCAAGGGTTTCAAAATCACCAATGAAAGCCTTATCTGCGCCTGTAGCCACACCGATTCCGACTTTACAGCCAGCTTCTTCCAGACTGGGAAATTGCTCTTCAATTCGGCGAATGAGCGCTATTTGATCTGGTGACTCAAGCAACCAAGGTTCCGAGCCATTAACCACTGAGGCCACCTCTCGTACTGACGTGACATCATTCGGTAACACTTTTTCGAGCAGCTTCCCAGCTAAAGCTTCTAAGTTGAGACGGGTTATGACTGGTGCATGCGTAACTCTAGTTGGCCCCGGTCGTTCTCGATTAATAACTGTGATCGCAGGATAAGCGCTTACATCTGAGTGAAACGCTGGTGTACCTGTCATATCAACGTAAATTTTTAGGTGAAACTGGCTGGCCACAAGCTCTCGGAGCGGCCCGCCATACCGATTCTTCATCCAACGATCTGCACAAATAAAGGTAAGACCACCGCCTTTTGCAAGCAAGAAAAGCGAACGCTCGATAAAAGGGATATACAAGTCAGCGCGATCATACAAAGTCTTATAACGACGCCGATACTCAGCTAACAAGGGGGCAGGAATAAGCTCTTGCCGTACATAAGGTGGATTGCCTACAACAAAGTCGAAGTGACCGTCGAAAGAAGTGAGGAGAAAATCACCTTGCGTTAGCCAGCGATCAGTAAGCTTCAACGCTACATCTCCACCTAACCCCTCACGTGAAAGCAAATCAATCACCGCTATGCGGGTTGAGGTGTAAGTGTCACGGTGTAGCTCAATGGCTCTGACTGCATCACTAAGATCGCCAATGGCATCTCCATTCGGATTGGCAGCTCTCCAGGTAGTCAAGAGGCGTTTGACAATAGGTAGAAGGAAATCGCCTCCTCCGAATGACGGTTCAAGAACTCGCTTGGTATACAGCGGTTGATTTACCGTGTAGCCCGCAAGATCAAGGATGAAATCAACAACCTCAGAACGAGTAAAAACCGCCCCGCGCTCCTCGTGCCCACCTTGCGTGGCCAGTGCCTCACTAGCAGCACTAATAGGGCATTGGAGCGCGTTTATAGCCATATTAGGCAACAAAGACATCAGGAAAACCTCACAAAAACCAATCGTGTCCAAGCCAAATTTTCTGGCTAAGGGCGCGCATTTTCCCATACCCCGTCTTTGTTTACCTTCCTTTCGCACCTACATTTTCTATCTCTTCTGTAGAAGAGTGTGTCCACCGTAGCCGGTATGGCACGGTGAGCCTTGCACGACTAGGTGAGAGCCCACAGAGGCTTTTGGCATCACTGCTTGGATAGCCCTTGCAACTGAAGGAATGCTGCCATTGAACTTACGCAGACCTTAAATATCCTCCGTCAACGCCGCCGTCCAAATCCGCTTCAACGGCAACTCCGACTTGATACCCTCCTCCAACCGGTCGTAATACATAAACAGCTGCTCCAACAGATCGTCCTGGTTCCACAACCGCAAGCGGAAAAAGCTGGACGCCAGTTCCTTCTGCACATTCCCGCGATAACCACCCCAGGCCACAAACAGCCCCTGACTGGCGTTGAACTTGCTCATCGCTCCCAGCAGCTTGTCGACAGTCGGACGATCTACCAAGCCGGTGCCCGACTTCACCTCAACACAAATCGCCTGCCCACCAAAACCCATCACGCCGTTACTGGCCAACACATCAACACCACCGTCGGCGCCTTCCGGGCTCTGCCAGACGCTGAAGCCTTGGGCTCGCAAAATCGCCGCCACCAATGTGGTTAGGCGGTGACCTTTAAAGCGTCGTTCGATCAGGCGGACGATATGGTCTTTGCCGGTCCGCTCCAGATCGGTTTCGGCTTCCTCGACAGCCACCTCATCAGAGGCAGTCGCCGTATCACGGACCAACTGCTGCAACGTCTCGGGCTGCCAGCCATTTCTAGCCATAGAGCGAATGCGCTCTTCTGCGTTGTTACGTTGAATTCGGCAGATGGTCATGAAGGCGCCGAAGCTGTAGAGCAGGTCCTGGGAGAAGTTAGAACGAGGAATCGCTTCGCCAATCCATTCAACTGCTCGCCAGTGGAAAAAGGGATCGAGACCGTCGATATCAAATTGATAGTCGCCAACCAGCTTGCCGATATACACCACAGGTTGGGTTTTGAGTGGCAGCACGACCAGATCCCCCGCCTGCATACGCTGGGCGAAAGGCCAAATCTGGCTACTCCAGTTCTGCAGTGTTCTGGGTTTCGCATCTGGGTAGCGTGCTGCCAGTTCGGTCTGTATCTGGTCGCGTTGCTTGAGCACACTCAGATCTACATCCAGTCCATCCCACGTCACATAGACGCGGCGCTCACTGATGAACTTGTCTTCGAACTCCCCTGCGGACCCCGCCCGGACCAGCCATACGGCCATTGGTGTTTCTCCCTGTTTGCTGATTCAGAGCCGATGTCGCACGGCGATGCCCTTTTAGTGGGTAAAGCAGATACCGGACGATTGAGTCGAGCGCAAGTGCTAGATAGGGCTATCTCTGGAAAGCAGGCTCACTTGCCGTCTGGGACTTGAAGCAGTCGGGCTACTTAGTCGCTTACTTGATCGGTTACTTGGTCGCTTTGGCTGAGATTGGCTGAGGCTCGACTGCCCGCGATGGTCTTGAAAACGTCGTGTTTATCCAGCCAGTACACGGTCATCGTTAACGACCATCGCGAGCAATCGAGCGTCGACCGGCTGCTCCTACAGTGGATCACCTTCGCTTAAACGATCGGCAAATGACCTCGGCTTGTTTATCCGCAGCGCCCAAGGCTGCGCGATACACGCTTCACACCAACAAACCACTCCCCAACAACCCCAACTTCTCCGGATTCCGCACAATAAAAACGCGATTCACCCGTCCCCCTGCGTCATACCCAAAACTCACCACCGCCACCACCTCCCCGTCCCCCCACAACACCACCCCACGCCCACCATTGATCTCCACCTCCTGCCACTGATACGCCCGCCAGTAGGTGCTCAACGACTCCCCGACAAACCCCAGCACCGCCTCCAGCCCATACAAGGTCTCGCGAATGGCGCTGGCTTTACCGCCACCATCCGCACACAGCTCGACATCCTCGGACAACAACGCCGCCAGCCCCTGGGTCGAGCCGCTATCAATAGCGGCGTGGAAGGCGGTCAGCAGTTGTTGCTGGCGGGAGGGTTCTGGCTGGTGGCGGACCTGGGCGTTGCCCAGGCTGGCTTTGGCGCGGGACACCAGTTTGCGGCAGGTGGCCTCCTGAACGTCGAGGGCGGCGGCGACTTGGGGGTAGTCGAGGTCGAAGATTTCATGGAGCAGGTAGGCGGCGCGTTCCTTGGGGGTCAGGCGTTCCAGTAGCAGCAGGAAGGCGGTGGACAGCGACGAGGCCAGTTCATGGCTGTGTTCGGGGGATTCGTGGTGCAGGGTCTGGATCGGTTCCGGCAGCCAGGTGCCGATGTAGTCGACCCGCGCGCGTTGCGCCGAGCGCAGCAGGTCGATGCAGTGGCGGGTGCAGGCGGTGGTCAGCCAGGCGGCGGGGTTGGCGATGGTGGCCTTGTCGGCTTCCAGCCATTTGATGAACAGGTCCTGCAGCACATCCTCGGCCTCGGCGCGGGTGCCGAGGATGCGGTAGGCCAGGCCCAGCAAGAAGCCGCGACGGCGTTCGAACACCGTCGCTTCATCGATTCGATCCATCCGTTAGTGCCTCGACACCTGCAAGCGATTCCACAGGTTGATCATGCCGATATCGGCCGTCAAGGCGGCGATCTGCGCTTCGCTGAAATGTTCGCGCAGGGCTGCGCGCAGCGGGGCGAAGTCGGTGTCTTCGCGCAGGATGGTGAGGGCTTCGGTCCAGGCCAGGGCGGCGCGTTCGGCAGCGCTGAAGTCGCTGACGTGGCGCCAGACGATCAGGCGATCGAGGCGCTCGTTGCTTTCGCCGTCGTTGCGGGCTTCGCGGGTGTGCATCTTCACGCAGAAGCCGCACTGGTTGATCTGCGAGGCGCGCAACACCACCAGGTGGTGCAGCTTGCGTTCCAGGCCGTGGGCGTCGATCAGGCCGTGGACCTGGCCCAGGCTTTCGAAGATCTCGGGGATGGTTTGCAGCAGGTTGACGGCTTGGGTCGGGTGGCTGGATGACATGGGGTGGCTCCGTTAGTGAAGGGGTACACCGACATGACGGGCCAGGGGTGCGGTTTGTGACGGGGTGGTGAAAATAAATTCGGGGCGCCCTCTCTCCGCCCCGTCCAAAGCCGAAACTTAGCGCAAACCCTATGCCTGCAACAGCGCTCACACCGCCTTGGGATCAAGGGCATAAAACTCGTGGAGCTTGGCCTGCAGCAGCTTCTTGTCCGGCAATTGGGTTTGATACTCGGCGATCAAGGCCGGCGACAGCGAGCGGTTGAGGGCGTACTCGACCACCTCGTCGTCCTTGCTGGCGCAGAGCAGCACGCCCAGGGCCGGGTTTTCGTGGGGTTTGCGCACTTGGCGGTCCAAGGCCTCCAGGTAGAAATCCAGCTTGCCCAGATATTCCGGTTCGAAGTGCCCGACCTTGAGTTCAATGGCCACCAGGCAATTCAAGCCGCGATGAAACAGCAGTAGATCCAGCACGAAATCGCGCCCGCCGACCTGCAAGGGATAGCGCGAAGCGACAAAGCAGAAGTCGCGGCCCATTTCGATCAGAAAGTCTTTCAGTTGCCGCACCAGCCCCTGATGCAAATCCGCTTCGTTATGCCCCGAGGCCAGGTCGAGAAACTCCACCACATAGGCATCCTTGAACACCTGCAAAGCCTCGGGATGAATTTGTCTCAACGCTGTCGAGACTTTTGCTGGGCGGGTCAGCGAGCGCTCGAACAGGGCCGACTTGATCTGGCGCTCCAGCTCTCGGGACGACCATTGCTCCCGGATCGTCATGCGCAGATAGAACTCGCGCTCTTCTGGGTCTTTGCCTTGCGCAAGAATGATCAGGTTCTGGGTCCAGGACAATTGTGTCAGCAGTGCTGACACTTTCTCCTCGCCGCGATACACCTCATAGAACTGGCGCATGCGGAACAGGTTGCGTTGGGTAAAACCCCGCAGCCCCGGCTGTTGCTTCGCCAGATAATCCGCCAACTGCCGGACCACCCCATCGCCCCACTCCGCCGCCTCGATCTTGCGGCTGATATAGGCGCCGACCTGCCAATACAGCTCCACCAGTTCGGTATTCACCGCCCGCACCGCGCGTTGGCGCGCGGCGGCGATCATCTGTGCCACTTCGCTGAATGCCGCATCGGTGGCAGTCGGTAGTGCTCCGGCAGGTTGGTTCATTTAAAGAAGGCTCCGCTTGAAGTATTCAGAGCCTCATCATCGAGCTCTCCTTCATGAATTTGCTGTCAGCCGGTTCTCTTTCTATTGAGTGAAATATCCTGGTTTGGGCAGCGCGAGAAGCGCTGTTACCCCGGTATGCACTCGAAACCATGAGCACTCGCTACCTGCTTCCCCTTCCCGTCATACATCCCCAGCAAGGGATATGTACCCCATCCAAAAAACTCATCGCCAGCCCAGACGCCATCGCGAGCAATCGAGCGTCGACCGGCTGCTCCTACAGAAGCCTTGAACCTGAGTCGCCTCAAATATGGCAACTACTCAACCCATTCCTCTCCAGATACCGCTGATGCCCCTCATCCGCCAACTCAAACCGCCCCAACGGCACTACCACCGTAACCACCGGCTTACCCAGCCGCCCCGAACCCTCCAGGGCCGCCTTGGCCGCCCGCGCCTGCTCGGCCTGCGCCCCATCGGCATGAAAAATCGCCGACCGGTATTTCACCCCGCCATGCTCCCCCTGCCGATCCACCGAAGTCGGATCATGCAAATCCCAGAAGTGCTCGATCAGGCTTGAATACCCCATCACCCGTGGATCGAAATCCACCTGCACCACCTCGATCCGAATCGACTCGGCCCCCAGCTCCGAGGCATAGCCCACACGGCTGTCCACCACTCCCGGCAAAGCGCGGAACGCCGCCTCCGCGCCCCAGAAGCAACCGGCGCCGAAGGTCGCCTGTTGAATACCGCTCACCTGTTCCCCGCTCATTGCGCCACCCCCACCTTTTCACCGCTAGCCCCCAGCCAGCCATCGACGATCTGCGGATGGGCCGCGACCCAGGCCTTGGCCGCTTCCACCGGCGGTTGCTGCTCCTTCTCGATCTTGAGGATCAGATCGTTGAGCGCCTGCGGCTCGATGCTGAAGTTTTCCAGGAAGGCGGCGATCCGCGGCGCGCGTTTCTGCAAGGCGCTGGAGGCCAGGACATAGACCCGCGCATCCGGGTAGGCGCAGGTGATCTTGCTCTGGTTCAGCCAGTCGGCGTCCACCGTCGGGCTGACGAATTTCCAGCAGCCATCGGCCTTGTACAGCGGGTCGCCCTTCTTGTTGTCCTGGGCGTAACCGTCGAACGCCGGCTCGTCCAGGCGCCGCAGGTCGAAGGCGGAGAAGATCCAGTCCGGGGTGTAGGCGTAGAACACCACGCCACGCTGAGCCTTATAGGCCGCGGCGAGCTTGGCGTAGGTCACCGCGGCTTCGGTGGACACCGATTCGAATTTGTCGGCGAAGCCGAAATCCTTGGCCTTGATCTCGCCGATATAGGTCGACTCCCAGCCCGCCGGGCCCACCAGCAGTTGCGCCTTGCCGCCGCCCAGGGGCTCGAAGAGCTTGGCCACTTCCGGTTTCTGCAGGTCGTAGACCGACTTCACGCCGTATTTGTCCTGCAGGTAGCCGGGAATGTAGAACCCCTGCACCCCAAGGTAGGGCTGCTTGTTCGGCACCAGGGAACGGGTGCCGCCAGTGACGTACTTGGCCCAGGCGGCGGACTGATTAGGCAGCCAGATATCGGTCAGCACGTCCACCGAGCCGTCGCCCTTGGCCGCGGCGGCGAACAGCACCGGGATGTCGCCGGCCAGGTACGACACCTCGCCGTCGAGGCGGCTTTTGATCACTTCGCCGAGGATGTTCTGGATGGCGATGGCGCCGGTCCAGTTCTGTTCGCCGATGACGATCTTGTCCTTGGCCAGGGCCGGCAGGGCCAGCCCCAGAAGCAGCGCGGCGGCGCCGAGGGTACGGGAAATGGAATGACTCAAGGAACACCTCACTTGTGCGTAAAAGCGCGATCCCGCTGACGCAGGGTCGCTTGAATGATGCGGTCGGGAATCAGCGCGCAGAACACGATGGCCGCCCCGGCCAACATGCCCTCGCCGCCCTTGATATTGCGCAGCGCGGTCATCACGTCGTAGCCCAGGCCGCCGGCGCCGATCAGCGCGGCGACCACCACCATCGACAGGCTCATCACCAGGGTCTGGTTGATCCCCAGCAACAAGGAGCCGGCGGCCAGGGGCAACTCGACCTTGGTCAGGATCTGCCACGGCGTGGCGCCGTGGGCCAGGGCTGCTTCCACGGCGCTCCTGGGCACTTCCTGAATCCCTAAGGCGGTCAGGCGGATCATCGGCGCCAGGGCGAAGATCACCGTGGCGATCACCGCCGGGGTCTTGCCCACCGAGAAGAACGCCACCGCCGGGATCAGGTACACGAAGGTCGGCAGGGTCTGCATCACGTCGAGCAAGGGCGTGATCAACCGTCGCGCCAGGGCGCGCTTGGCCAGGAGGATGCCGGCGGGCACCCCGAGCAGCAGCGAGATCAGCACCGAGGAGCCCACCAGGGCCAGGGTGGCGATGGTCCGCTCCCAGAAACCGAACAGGCCGATATAGAGCAAGGCCGCGGCGCTGGTCAGGGCTAGGGTCCAGCCGGCGCTGCGCCAGGCCAGCAGCACCAGCGCCAGGGCCGGCACCGGCCAGGGCAGCCAGCCGAGCAGGCTTTCGATGCTCTCGATCACCGTGCGCACGGCGACGATCACCCCGACGAAGGTGCTTTCGAAGGTGACCTGGGACCAGCCGATCAACTGGTCGATGGCCGCTGCGGTGCCCAACAGCGCCTGGCGGTCGGCGGGAAACTGCAGCCAGGGGCCGCTGGGGTCGGCGGCCACGACGCGCCACAGAACCAGGGCCTGGCATAGCAGCAACACCAGCCACGGCAAGCGCCAGTCGGAGCGGCCCTGGCGGCTTGTCTGGCGGGCCAGGGTCACGCTGAGCAGGCGGCTGAGCAGCAGGCCGAGCATCGCCAATCCACCCCAGGCCAGGCTGGCGGTCGCCAACCACTGCCCCACGGCACTCACCGCCGCCAACTCCAGGGCAAAGCCCAACCAATAGAGCGCGCCATGCCCGCTGGCAGCCAAGGCCGCCGGCCCCAGCAACAGCGCCTGCCAGAAAGACCATCCCGCTCTGGCAGGTACCGGAGCCGCCGCCGTTTCGGGCGAAGCGACAGGCGCCGCGACAGCCCTGTCGCTACGGGCTCCGTGCTCTTGAAAGAAGTCCGCGACTTCGGCGTCCGCCGGCTGCTCCAGCAGTTCCGCCGGCGTGCCCAGCTGGATCAAATGCCCCTGACGCAACACCGCGATGCGGTCGGCCAGACGCAGGGCTTCCACCGGGTCGTGGGTCACCAGCAAGGTGGTGATGCCGCGCTGGCGTACCACCTCGAGAAAGTGTCGTTGCAGATCCCGGCGAATGGTCGGGTCGAGGGCGCTGAAAGGTTCGTCCATCAGCAGGATGTCCGGCTCGCTGACCAGCGCCCGGGCCAGGCCGACCCGCTGCTGCATGCCGCCGGACAATTCATGGGGGTAGTGCTCGCCCCAGCCGTCCAGGCCCATGGCCTTGAGCTGCACGTCGGCCGCGGCGTGGCGCAGGGCTTCGGCTTCGCCGCGCAGCTCCAGGGGCAAGGCGACGTTGTCGCGCACCGTGCGGTGGGGCAACAGGCCGAAGTGCTGGAAGACCATGCCGATGCGCCGCGAACGCAGGGTGCGCAGCGCCTTGGCCGACAGCTGGCTGATCGCCGCGCCGTCGATCAGCACCTCGCCGCTGCTGGGTTCGATCAGTCGGTTGATATGCCGCAGCAAAGTGGATTTGCCACTGCCGGAAGTGCCCATCAGGCACAGCACTTCGCCGCGGCGGACCTGGAGGCTGACCTGCTCCACCGCCGGTTTCGGCGCCTGGGCGCCGCGGCCGTAGCGCTTGGTCAGATCGCGCAGTTCCAGCACCACCTCGGCGTTGATCGGTGGCGCGGCGAGCGATGCTGGAACGGCAAAAGCCTCTTGGGGGTGAACGGCAGACACGGCAACTCCTGACGCCGGGCGCGGGATGGCGTGGCCGGCGGTGAAAAAGAAAAAGGCAATCGGTTCGCAGCAGCCGGCTAGCCGGCTCGGTCAATCACAAAGACTTGGGGCTCCACAATTGCACCGCGCGGGCGTCCACCGGCTTGGGCAGGAGCTTCTCCTGGTAGAAGGCATCGGCGATTTTCTGCTGCTCGCCCAGGGCATCCGGCTGCACCCTTTCCACCTGGTAGGTGCGGCGGCTGTTGGCCAGTTCCACGGTCGGCGCATCGAGGTTGCCCCACAGCGGGCCGAGCAGTTTCGCCGCCTCGGCCGGGTGCGCCTTGACCCAGGCGCCAGTCTTCTGCAACTGGGCGAACACCTGCTGCAGCACTTCGGGGTGGGCCTTGGCGTAATCGTTGGACGCCAGGTAATAACGCCGGTAGCTGGCCAGCCCCTGGCCGTCGTGCAGCACCCGCGCGCCCTGCTGGCGTTCGGCGCTGGCGACAAAGGGTTCCCAGGTGACCCAGGCGTCGACCTTGGCCGTCTCCAGGGCGGCGCGGCCATCGGCCGGGGTCAGGTACACCGGTTGGATATCGGCAAAGCTCAGGCCGGCTTCGCGCAGTGCGGCGATCAGCAGGTAGTGGCTGCCGGCGGCCTTGGTCACGGCGACGCGCTTGCCCTTGAGGTCGGCCAGGGATTTGAGGGTTGAGTCCTTGGGAACGACGATGGACTGCGCTGCCGGCGACGGGGTTTCCGTGGCGAAATAGGTCAGCTTGGCGCCGGCGGCCTGGGCGAACACCGGCACCGTGTCGGCCACGTCGGCGCTGATATCGACGTTGCCCACGTTCAGCGATTCCGCCAGCGGCAGGCCGCTGGTGAACTCGTGCCAGATGATGTTCACCCCCTGCCCCGCCAGCTGTTTTTCCAAGGTGCCCTGGGCCTTGAGCACCGCCAGCAGGGTCGAGGATTTCTGATAGCCGATACGCAAGTCGGTATCGGCCTGGGCGTTGAAGGCCAGGCCCAGCGCCAGACCGGCCAGGGCGGTGATCGACAAGCTACGACGCAAAGCAAAGGGCAGGCGCATGGGAGCGGACCTTCTGGGAGAGGAAAGTCGCTAAAAGCTAATCGATCTAAGAATTTAGAAATAAATACTTTTTAGGAATTAGCTTAGCTGCGGCCGGCAGCCCTTCATCGGCCTTGCGACCGCCGCGCCCGTTCCGGGCGATCGCAGCCTGCGCAGCGGCTACAAAAAACCAGCTCGCCACAGACCCTGTAGCCGCTGCCGAGCAACGCGAGGCTGCGATAAGGCCCGCAGGGCCTTGCTGTTCGGCTACCTGCCGCAAGGCGTCGAGCCGCCGAATTGTGTAGCCCGCATGCAGAAGAAGCGGTCCTTTTTCAGGGTCATCGGCGCCACCGCGCAGGGCAGCACGGCCTGGTTGACCTCGATCGACAACTGCTTGCCCTGCAACTCGCGCGCATCCAGGTTGATGATGCACAAGCCTTCGCCGCTACGCAGCGGGAAGCCGACAGCCTGAATGGGCTGGTTGTCCATTTTCACCAGCAGAGGGTTTTGCGCAGGTGAAGAACAGGCCGCCAGGCTCGGGTGACTGGCCCTGATCTCAACATGGCCGTCATCGTCCGAAGCGAAAAACAACGGGACGAAGAACAGCGACAAAAGCTGATGGGAGGCGCGGGTATCCACGTTCACATACAACTGACTGCCCCCGCAGGCCAGCTGGAACGCCGTGCCTTTATCGAAACCGACCACGCTTGCGTCTTGCCAGCCCCCCGGATTGTCGGCCTTCCAGTCGTGGCCCCATTTGTAATCGATACAACCGCCCAGGCTGAGGGCCAGGGCCAGACAGAGCGCCATCCGGTGCATGTTTCACGCGTCCATGACAAGAAATTCGCCCAGTGTACGCACCTTGTGGCCGCTGCCGCGACGGTAAAAGAGTCGCAGCAGCGGCTTGCTTCCACTCAGCTACGCCGGGCCACCGCCTGGGACGCCGCCAGCATCGCCCGTAGCAGCACCGCGCAGCCAGCAGCCAGGTCGTCGGGATCGGCGTTCTCGATTTCGTTGTGGCTGATGCCACCTTCGCAGGGCACGAAGATCATCCCGGCCGGGCCCAGTTCGGCAACGAAGATCGCGTCGTGGCCGGCGCCGCTGACAATATCCATATGGGACAGGCCCAGCCCCTGGGCCGCACCGCGCACCGCGTCGACACAGACCGGGTCGAAGTACAGCGGTGGGAAGTCCGCGGTGGGCAGCATTTCATAGGTCAGGCCATGGGCCTGGCAGGTGCTGTCGATCACCTGGCGCACCTCGGCGATCATCGAGTCCAGGCGCGCCGGTTGCAGATGGCGGAAGTCCAGGGTCATGCGCACCTCGCCCGGAATCACATTGCGCGAGCCGGGATAGGCCTGCAGGCAACCCACGGTGCCGCAGGCATGGGGCTGGTGGCCGAGGGCCGCGCGATTGACCGCCGCCACCACCGCCGCCGCGCCCACCAGGGCGTCCTTGCGCAGGTGCATCGGGGTCGGGCCGGCGTGGGCTTCGACGCCGCGCAGCTTGAGGTCGAACCACTTCTGGCCGAGGGCGCCGAGCACCACGCCTATGGTCTTCTTTTCGTCCTCGAGGATCGGCCCCTGCTCGATATGGGCTTCGAAGTAGGCCCCCACCTTGTGCCCGCTGACCTGGCGGCTGCCGGCATAACCGATGGCGTTCAGCGCCTCGCCCACGCTCACGCCGTCGGCGTCGGTCTTGGCCAGGGTCTCTTCCAGGGTGAACTTCTCGGCGAACACCCCGGAGCCCATCATGCACGGCGGAAAGCGCGAGCCCTCCTCGTTGGTCCACACCACCACTTCCAGCGGCGCTTCGGTTTCCACCCCGAGGTCGTTGAGGGTGCGCAGCACTTCCACGCCGGCCAGCACGCCGAAGCAGCCGTCGAACTTGCCGCCGGTGGGCTGGGTGTCGATATGGCTGCCGGTCATCACCGCCGGCAGCTGCGGGTTGCGCCCCGGGCGGCGGGCGAAGATATTGCCGATGCCGTCCACGGTGACGGTGCACCCCGCCTCCTCGCACCACTGTACGAACAGGTCCCGGGCCTGGCGATCGAGGTCGGTCAGGGCCAGGCGACAGACCCCGCCCTTGACCGTGGCCCCGAGCCGGGCCAGCGCCATAAGCGACTGCCACAGGCGGTCGCGGTTGATATGCCGGTGGCTGGATTGCAGAACGTCGACGGCAGCGTTCATGGTGATCTCCTCAGGCGTTTCTGGTTGTCGTTGACGAGGGTTGCGCTCGTCTGGAGTCTTTGCGGTGGCTGATGCTTTTAACGCTTCACACCGGCGTCTTGGCGCCCACGGCCTGCGGGCTGCGCATCGTGCACAGGCCGTAATAGAGCAAGCCGCCCAGGGCCGAGCCGGTGAACCAGCCATAGCTGTAGAACCAGCTGAACGCATCGCTGCCCAGGGACAGCAGGGTCAGCACCACCGGCACGCCGAAGGCGATGAAGCCGTGCCAGTTCCACGCCGGGTAGACGTCGTCGCGGTACAGCCCGGCCAGGTCCAGTTGCTGTCTGCGGATGATGAAATAGTCCACCACCATGATCCCGGCGATGGGCCCCAGCAGGCTGGAATAGCCCAGCAGCCAGTTGGAATACACCGTCTCCAGGCTGACGTCCGAGACCAGCAGCCCGAGCTTTTTCAGCAGTTCATGGCCCATCAGCGCCAGGCCGACAAGCCCGGTGAGGATCACCGCCGTGGTGCGGCCGATCAGCTTGGGCGCGATGTTCTGGAAGTCGTTGGTCGGCGAGACGATATTCGCCGCGGTGTTGGTCGAGAGCGTGGCGATGATGATCAGCGCCATGGCCAAGGCCACCCAGCCGGGGCTTTGGATATGGCCGATCAGGCTCACCGGGTCGGAGACGCTGACGCCCACCAGCTTCACCGAGGCGGCGGTCATCACCACCCCCAGCGCGGCGAACAGGAACATGGTCAGCGGCAGGCCGAAGATCTGCCCGAGGATCTGGTCCTTCTGGCTCTTGGCGTAGCGGCTGAAGTCCGGGATGTTCAGCGACAAGGTGGCCCAGAAGCCGACCATCGCCGTGAGCCCGGCCATGAAGTAGCTCGTGACGCTGGCGCCCTCGGGACGCTTGGGCGGGATCGCCAGCATCTCGCTCAGCGACACGCTGGGCAAGGCCCACACCAGCAGCCCGATGCCCACCGATACCAGCAGCGGCGCCGACAGGGTTTCCAGCCATTTGATCGACTCGGCGCCGCGCAGCACCACCCACAGGTTGAGGGTCCAGAACAGCATGAAGCCAATCACCTCGCCGGTGCCGCCCAGGGCCTTCCAGCCGTCGAAGATCGAGCCCAGGAACAAGTGGATCGCCAGGCCGCCGAACAGGGTCTGGATGCCGAACCAGCCGCAGGCCACCAGGGCGCGAATCAGGCACGGCACGTTGGAGCCGATGACGCCGAACGACGAACGCAGCAGCACCGGGAACGGAATGCCGTACTTGGTGCCGGCGAAGGCGTTGAGGGTCAGGGGGATCAGCACCACGATATTGGCCAGCAGGATCGCCAGCAGCGCCTCGCCGACGCTGAGGCCGAAGTAGGCGGTGAGCACCCCGCCCAGGGTGTAGGTCGGTACGCAGATCGACATGCCGACCCAGAGCGCGGTGATGTGCCATTTGTTCCAGGTGCGCTCATGGACCTTGGTCGGCGCGATATCGTGGTTGTAACGGGGGCTGTCGAGCACGTCGCTGCCGGCGTCCAGCTCGTACAGGCCGGCACGCTCGGTCACTTGGGATCTGTTCTGTTGCATGGCCGCTCCTGTTCTTTTGATTATTGTTCTTCTGATTATTTTGCTCATCGGACGGGCCGGCAGACGCGCTGCCAACCCGGCGATGGCCGGAGAACTGACGACTTTTACCGACCGGCCATCCTGGCGACGGCGGCACTCAATAAGTGTGCCGGCTGGCCCGTCGAGGCGGCTTCGCAGTCGGTAAAATCCATGTAAACAACTGATGTTTCTTCAGTTTTATTCTGAGCAACTTCCTGTGCCGGATAACTTGCCGGTTCACTCAGGCCGAATGCCGGGCAAGTTGTCCATTGGCTCAGGACTCAATCTGGTGCACGCCAACTTTCTGCAAACTTTCGTATGGGCCACAGGCCTCCTTCAAGCGGCTGATTTCCCGTAGAAAATCTTGCTTATATTTCGATCCTGTCAAGTGCGTCAAAATGGTGAAAGGCTGCACCATTTTGCGGATTTTCATTTTAAATCCTTATATTTCAACTACTTAATATAGATATAAGCTTATAAAAAATAATCTTGCCGATTTATAAAACAGCAGCTAGTTTCTATTCCTGACACCGCTGACAGGAATAAACATTCCGCAGCCTGCTCACTACAAAACACTTAGAACCGGCCCAAGTCGGTCAATGCCTGCGAGGAACTCGGAATGTCTCTGTTGATCCGTGGCGCCACCGTTATTACCCATGATGAAAGTTATACGGCCGATGTTTTGTGCGTCGACGGCCTGATTAGAGCCATCGGCGACAATCTGGATATTCCCGCAGGCTGCGAAGTGCTCGACGGCAGCGGCCAGTACTTGATGCCCGGCGGCATCGATCCCCACACCCATATGCAGTTGCCCTTCATGGGCACCGTGGCCAGCGAGGACTTCTTCAGCGGCACGGCGGCAGGCCTGGCCGGCGGCACCACCTCGATCATCGACTTCGTGATTCCCAACCCGCAGCAGTCGCTGCTGGAGGCCTTTCACCAGTGGCGCGGCTGGGCCGAGAAGTCGGCGTCGGACTACGGTTTCCACGTCGCCATCACCTGGTGGAGCGAGCAGGTGCGCGAGGAGATGGGCGAGCTGGTGCGCCAGCACGGGGTCAACAGCTTCAAGCACTTCATGGCCTACAAGAACGCGATCATGGCCGCCGACGACACCCTGGTGGCGAGCTTCGAGCGCTGCCTGGAGCTGGGCGCGGTGCCGACGGTGCACGCGGAGAACGGCGAGCTGGTGTACCACCTGCAACGCAAGCTGCTGGCCCAGGGCATCACCGGGCCGGAAGCCCACCCGCTGTCGCGGCCGTCCCAGGTGGAAGGCGAAGCCGCCAGCCGCGCCATTCGCATCGCCGAAACCCTGGGCACACCGCTGTACCTGGTGCACGTCTCGACCCAGGAAGCCCTGGACGAGATCACCTACGCCCGCAGCAAGGGCCAGCCGGTCTACGGCGAAGTGCTGGCCGGGCATCTGCTGCTGGACGACAGCGTGTACCGCCACCCGGACTGGCAGACCGCCGCCGGCTACGTGATGAGCCCGCCCTTCCGTCCGCTCGGGCATCAGCAGGCGCTGTGGCATGGCCTGCAGTCGGGCAACCTGCACACCACCGCCACCGACCACTGCTGCTTCTGCGCCGAGCAGAAAGCCGCCGGCCGCGATGACTTCAGCAAGATCCCCAACGGCACCGCCGGCATCGAAGACCGCATGGCGGTGCTCTGGGACGAGGGGGTGAACACGGGGCGCCTGTCGATGCAGGAGTTCGTGGCCCTGACCTCCACTCACACGGCGAAGATCTTCAACCTCTACCCGCGCAAGGGCGCGATCCGTGTCGGCGCCGATGCCGACCTGGTGCTCTGGGACCCGCAAGGCACGCGCACCATTTCGGCCAAGACCCACCATCAGCAGGTGGACTTCAACATCTTCGAAGGCAAGACCGTGCGCGGCGTGCCCAGCCACACCATCAGCCAGGGCAAGCTGGTCTGGGCCGCCGGCGACTTGCGCGCCGAACGCGGCGCCGGGCGCTACCTCGAACGCCCGGCCTACCCGGCGGTGTTCGACCTGCTGAGCAAACGCGCCGAGCGGCACAAACCGACCGCCGTCAAACGCTGACCCCGGCGCTGCGCTCCCGGCAAACCCCGCAAACCCTGTAGCCGCTGCCGAGCGCAGCGAGGCTGCGAACGGCAACGCAGTTGCCGCAAACCCTGCGCGTGCGGTGTATCAGGTGAAACGCGGTAGCCGGATTTACGGCCGCTTCGCAGCCGATCGCAGCCTCGCCGGGGCTCGACAGCGGCTACAGAGCGGCGCAGCAAGTCGGCGGATCAGCAAGTCAGCGAGATGGCTGTGCCCGCTCGTGAAAAACAATGCCCGTCAGAGGCAATCGATAAAAAAACCGTGAGGCCCGAACCGTGATCAAGACCCTGAACCACTTGCCCCGTCCCACCGAGGACGGGGCCACCCTCGCCGGCCATTTCAGCGACCTGGCGCCGCCGCTCAACGAGCGTCAGGCGCACCTGGAGGCCTCGCGCTGCCTGTATTGCTACGACGCGCCCTGCGTCAACGCCTGCCCCAGCGAGATCGACATTCCCTCGTTCATCCGCAACATCCACACCGACAACGTCCAGGGCGCGGCGCAGAAGATTCTCTCGGCGAATATCCTCGGTGGCAGCTGCGCGCGGGTGTGCCCCACGGAGATCCTCTGCCAGCAAGCCTGCGTGCGTAACAACGCCCAGGAATGCGCCCCGGTACTGATCGGCCTGTTGCAGCGCTACGCCCTGGACAACGCGCACTTCAGCGAGCATCCGTTCCAGCGCGCCGCCGCCACCGGCAAGCGCATCGCCGTGGTCGGCACCGGGCCGGCGGGGCTGTCCTGCGCCCACCGTTGCGCCCTGCACGGCCATGAGGTGGTGATATTCGAGGCCCGGGAAAAAGCCGGCGGCCTCAACGAATACGGGATCGCCAAGTACAAACTGGTGGACGACTTCGCCCAGAAGGAGCTGGATTTCCTGCTGCAGATCGGCGGCATCGAGATCCGCCACGGGCAGAAACTCGGCGACAACCTGAGCCTCACCGAGCTGCGCCAGCAGTTCGACGCGGTGTTCCTCGGCCTCGGCCTGGCCGCCAGTAAACAGCTGGGGCTGGCCCATGAAGACGCCCCCGGCCTGCTGGCCGCCACCGACTACATCCGCGAACTGCGCCAGGCCGACGACCTCAGCCAGTTGCCTTTGGCCCACCGCTGCATCGTCCTCGGCGCCGGCAATACCGCGATCGACATGGCGGTGCAGATGGCCCGCCTCGGTGCTCATGACGTCAATCTGGTGTACCGCCGTGGCCTTGAGGACATGGGCGCGACCCACCACGAACAGGAGATCGCCAAGGCCAATCAGGTGCGCCTGCTGACCTGGGCCGCGCCCGAAGAGGTGCTGCTCGACGACCAGGGCCGGGTACGCGGCATGCGCTTCGCCCGCACCCGGCTGGTGGAGGGTCGCCTGCAGACCACCGGCGAGACTTTCGAGCTGGCCGCCGACGCCATCTTCAAGGCCATCGGCCAGGCCTTCGACCCTGCCGCCCTGAGCGACCCGCTGGCCCGGGAACTCAAGCGCGCCGGCGAGCGCATCCAGGTAGACGAACAGCTGCGCACCAGCATCCCCGGGGTGTATGCCGGCGGCGACTGCGTCAGCCTCGGCCAGGACCTCACCGTGCAGGCGGTGCAACACGGCAAGCTGGCCGCCGAGGCCATGCATGCCCAACTCATGCTCAACGTGGAGGCTGCGTAATGGCCGATCTGTCGATTGTGTTTGCCGGTATCAAGGCCCCCAACCCGTTCTGGCTGGCCTCCGCGCCGCCCACCGACAAAGCCTACAACGTGGTCCGCGCCTTCGAGGCCGGCTGGGGCGGCGTGGTCTGGAAAACCCTCGGGGAAGACCCGGCGGCGGTCAACGTCTCGTCGCGCTACTCGGCGCACTTCGGGCCCAACCGCGAAGTGCTGGGCATCAACAATATCGAGCTGATCACCGACCGCTCCCTGGAGATCAACCTGCGGGAAATCACCCAGGTGAAAAAGGACTGGCCGGACCGGGCGCTGATCGTGTCGCTGATGGTGCCCTGCGTCGAGGACTCGTGGAAAAATATCCTGCCGCGGGTGGAAGCCACTGGCGCCGACGGCATCGAGCTGAACTTCGGCTGCCCCCACGGCATGCCGGAACGGGGCATGGGCGCGGCGGTGGGCCAGGTGCCGGAGTATGTCGAGCAGGTGACCCGCTGGTGCAAGACCTATTGTTCGCTGCCGGTGATCGTCAAGCTGACGCCGAACATCACCGATATCCGCATGGCCGCCCGCGCCGCCCACCGCGGTGGCGCCGACGCGGTGTCGCTGATCAACACCATCAACTCCATCACCAGCGTCGACCTGGAGCGCATGGTGGCCAACCCCATGGTCGGCAGCCAGAGCACCCACGGCGGTTATTGCGGCTCGGCGGTCAAGCCCATCGCCCTGAACATGGTGGCCGAAATCGCCCGCGATCCGCAGACCCGGGGTCTGCCCATCTGCGGTATCGGCGGCATCGGCACCTGGCGCGACGCCGCGGAATTCGTCGCCCTGGGCTGCGGCGCGGTGCAGGTGTGCACGGCGGCGATGCTCCACGGCTTTCGTATCGTCGAGGAAATGCAGGACGGCCTGTCGCGGTGGATGGACAGCCAGGGCTACCACAGCCTGCAGGACTTCTCCGGCCGCGCCGTAGGCAACACCACCGACTGGAAGTACCTGGATATCAACTATCAGGTGATCGCCAAGATCGACCAGGAAGCCTGCATCGGCTGCGGCCGCTGCCATATCGCCTGCGAAGACACCTCGCACCAGGCCATCGCCAGCCTCAAGCAAGCCGACGGCACGCACAAATATGAAGTGATCGACGCCGAATGCGTGGGCTGCAACCTGTGCCAGATCACCTGCCCGGTGCAAGACTGCATCGACATGGTGCCCCAGGACACCGGCAAGCCGTTCCTCGACTGGCAGCATGATCCGCGTAATCCGTATCGCGAGGCGGTTTGAGGTTCACCCGGTAAATAGCATGGGTTGCACTGGCCTCATCGCGGGCGGCGATCCGACTTACCCGCGATAACCGACACAGCACCTGATCCTGTAGCCGCTGCCGAGCCCCGGCGAGGCTGCGATCGAGGACGCAGTCCTCGCCAAACCTGCCCACGCGCTTTACCGGGAGGAATGCGGCGCCTGGTTTTGCGGCCGCTACGCGCCCGATCGCAGCCTCGCTGGGGCTCGGCAGCGGCTACAGGTTTCGCGGGTGCCTTAAGGCTCCAGCCCGATCCCCCGCAGGATCACGCTGGTCACGGTCTGCACGGCTTTTTCGAACTGCATGTCCGACAGCGGCTGGTGGTCGTTGATAATCATGATCTGGTGGTCGAAGTCGGCGTAATGCTGGGTCGAGGCCCAGATCATGTACAGCAGGCTCGAGGGTTCCACCGGCAGGATGCGCCGGTCGTCGACCCACTGGCGGATCTTCGCTTCCTTCATCTTCGCCCAGTCGTACAGGCTGGCATCCAGCGCCTCGCCCAGGGTCGGCGCGCCGTGGATGATCTCGTTGGCCCAGACTTTCGAGCCATGGGGCCGGCTGCGGGAATGGTTCATCTTGGCGCGGATGTAGCTGCTGAGCACCACCCGCGGGTCGTCGAACCTCTCGAAGCACAGCGCATCCTGCTTCCACAACTCCAGCAGCTCCAGCAGCACCGCGCTGTACAGCTCGCTCTTGGTGCTGAAGTAGTAATGCAGGTTGGAACGGGGCAACTGCACCTCGGCGGCGATATCGGCCATGGCGGTGCCGCTGAAGCCTTTTTCGGCGAATACCTTTTCCGCCGCCAGGAGGATTTTCTCGACGTTGCTGCGACGGATTTCGATCTTGTGATTGCCCATGGGGGCTCCCTGAAAACAGTCTGCCGCAAGACTAGCATCCGCCCTCGTACAAAAACGAAACTTCCTGCGCCACGCTTTTCCCGGCGCGGTTCATTGGTTAGGATCGCTGCCTCCTGACTTTCCAGGATCCTGAAGTGTTCCGTCCAGGCGTTGATTCGCGACACGGACATGCAGGCCGTCTCCGACGCCGAACGCCTCGCGTTTCGGCCATCCTGTACGCCTCCATGGATCATGCTCATGTACATTCGCAAACGCTGCGCCGCCGACGACGCCCCACTCGCCGCCCTGTGGGAACGCTCGGTACGGGCGACCCACGACTTTCTCGCCGAAGACGATATCCAGCTGCTGTTCCCGCTGGTGCGCGACGCCTACCTGCCGTCCCTCGAGGTCTGGCTGCTGGAACTCGCCGACGGCACCCCGACCGGCTTTATCGGCAACGCCGGCGACAAGGTGGAAATGCTCTTCATCGAACCGGCCCATCGCGGCCAGGGCATTGGCCGGCAACTGCTGGACCATGTCCGCACCCTGCAGCCGCGGCTCAGTGTCGACGTCAACGAACAGAACCCCCAGGCCCACGGCTTTTATCGGCATTACGGTTTCGAAGACGTCGGCCGCTCGGAAACCGACGGCCAGGGCCGGCCGTTCCCGATCATCCATATGCGCCTCAAGGCGGGCTGAAAGCGGGCCCGGGTTTCATCCTGCGGCCCCGCCGCTCTCCCTATACTCATCGGCGCACTGACAGCCCGACTCACTGCAAAAGGTATTTCCCATGTTGAAAAAACTGCTGACCGCCAGCGCCCTGCTGGCCTCTCTCGTCGCCGCTTCCTCGGCCTTCGCCCACGCCCACCTGAAAAGCCAGACCCCGGCGGCCGACAGCACCGTCAGCGCACCGAACGAATTGCGCCTGGTGTTCTCCGAAGGTGTCGAGGCGGCCTTCAGCAAAGTCAGCCTGAGCAAGGATGGCACGCCGGTGGCGGTCAAAGGCCTGGCCACCGAAGGCACGGACAAGAAGACCCTGATCGTGACCCCGGCGGCGCCGCTGGCGGCCGGCGACTACAAGGTCGAGTGGCACGCGGTGTCGGTCGACACCCACAGCAGCGAAGGCAGCTACCGCTTCAAGGTCGGCCAGTAACCGATGTCGACCCTGCTGGTGCTGTGCCGCTTCGTGCATTTCGCGGCGCTCCTGCTGCTGTTCGGGGCCTGGGTGTTCAGGCCCCTGCTGCTGGGGCGCGCACCCTTGGCCGGGCTGGATCGCCGCCTGCTGCGACTCGGCCGCTGGCTGGTCTGGACCGCCCTGGCCAGTGGGGTCTGTTGGCTGCTGCTGATCACCGCCAGCATGGCTGGCAGCAGCGCCGCGGCATTGGACCCGAGTACCTTGCGCCTGGTGCTGGGCAATACCTTCTTCGGCCAGGTCTGGACCTGGCATCTGCTGCTCAATGCGCTGTTGGCGATACTGCTGCTGACTCGCCTGGGCCAGCGCCTGTCACTGCGCCTGCCGCTCGCCGCCCTGCTCTTGGCCACCCTCGCCCCGGTGGGCCATGGTGCGATGCTCGAGGGTCTCAGCGGCCAGTTATTGATCCTCAACCAGATCGTGCACCTGGGCTGCGTCAGCCTGTGGCTCGGCGGGTTGCTGGTGCTGCTGATGGTGTTGCGGCAACCCGAGGGTCGGCCGCTGGAACAGGTTCTGCTGCGCTTCAGTGGCGTGGGCTACGGGCTGGTGGGCGGGTTGCTGGTCACCGGCCTGATCAACGTCCGGGTACTGACCGGGCAGCTGTGGCCGACGCCGCTATTTTCGGGCTTTGCCCTGATCCTGCTGATCAAGGTACTGCTGGTGCTGGGCATGTTCGCCCTGGCCCTGTTCAACCGCCTGCAGATCGAGGATTGCCAGCAGCGCCTGGGCGCCCTGCGCACCAGCGTCGCCCTGGAATGGCTGCTGGGCCTCGCCGCCGTGGCCGCCGTCTCCCTGCTCGGCACCCTGCCGCCCCTCACCGCCTGACACCGCCCCTTGTAGCCTCTCACCGCCCCTGTAGCCGCTGTCGAGCCTTGGCGAGGCTGCGATCGGGGCGCAGCCCCGTAGACCTGGCGGCGCGGTGTAACTGACTCTGCGCGGTGCCTGGTTTTGCGTCCGCTTCGCGGCCGATCGCAGCCTCGCTGGAGCTCGGCAGCGGCTACAAACCTGCCACCTGACACCGCCCCCTGTAGCCGCTGTCGAGCCTTGGCGAGGCTGCGATCGGGGCGCAGCCCCGTAGACCTGGCGGCACGGTGTAACTGGCCCTCGGCGGTGCCTGGTTTTGCGTCCGCTTCGCGGCCGATCGCAGCCTCGCTGGAGCTCGGCAGCGGCTACAAACCTGCCACCTGACACCGCCCCCTGTAGC
>NZ_JBNNVU010000032.1:30263-60171 GCF_050280705.1 Pseudomonas sp. NPDC089530
AGCCGCTGTCGAGCCTTGGCGAGACTGCGATCGGGGCGCAGCCCCGTAGACCTGGTGGCGCGGTGTAACTGACGCTCGGCGGTGCCTGGTTTTGCGTCCGCTTCGCGGCCGATCGCAGCCTCGCTGGAGCTCGGCAGCGGCTACAAACCTGCCGCCTCTCACCGCCCCTGTAGCCACTGTCGAGCCTTGGCGAGGCTGCGATCGGGGCGCAGCCCCGTAGACTTGGCGGCGCGGTGTAACTGACGCTCGGCGGTGCCTGGTTTGGCGTCCGCTTCGCGGCCGATCGCAGCCTCGCTGGAGCTCGGCAGCGGCTACAAACCTGCCGCCTCTCACCGCCCCTGTAGCCGCTGTCGAGCCCTGGCGAGACTGCGATCGGGGCGCAGCCCCGTAGACCTGGCGGCGCGGTGTAACTGACTCTCGGCGGTGCCTGGTTTTGCGTCCGCTTCGCGGCCGATCGCAGCCTCGCTGGGGCTCGGCAGCGGCTACAGGGCTACAGGGCTAGGGGTTATTCGGTGGGGGGCTTGGGTTCGGCGGCGGTGTCGATGCTGACCACCACCGACATGCCCGGGCGCAGGCGTTCACTTTCCGTCTGGTCGGGGTCGACGGTGATACGCACCGGCACGCGCTGGGCGATCTTGACGAAGTTGCCGGTAGCGTTGTCGGCCTGCAACAAGGCGAACTCCGAGCCGGTGGCCGGCGAGATGCGCTGCACATGGCCATGGAATTTGCGGTGGTTCAGCGCATCGACGGTGAAGCTCGCCGGCTGGCCGACGCGGACGTTGTCCATCTGGGTTTCCTTCATATTGGCGATCACCCACAGTTGGTTCGGCACCAGCGCCATCAGCTGCGCCCCGGAATTAACGTAGGCCCCCAGGCGCACGCCGATCTGCCCCAGCTGGCCGTCCCGCGGCGCGGTGATCCGGGTGTTGGACAGGTCGATCCGCGCCAGCTGCACCGCCGCCTCGGCATTGGCCACCGCGGCCTCCAGGGAGCCGCGATTGACGATCACCGTCTGCAGGTCCTGGCGGGCGATGTCCAGCTGCGCCTGGGCCTGGGCTACCGCGGCGACCGTCTGGGCGTTGGCGGCGCGGGTCACGTCCAGGTCGCGCTGAGACACCGAACCGTCATTGATCAACGCTTCGTTGCGCCGCAGGTCGGCGGCGCTCTTGCGCGCCTGGGCCTGGCTGTCGGCTAGGGCCGCCTGGCGCAGCTTGATGGTGGCTTCGGCGTTGTTGCGCTGCTGCACCACATTGGCCAGCGAGGCCTTCTGCACCGCCAGCTGGGCCAGGGACTGGTCCAGGCGCTGTTTGTAGATGCGGTCGTCGAGGCGCACCAGCAGGTCGCCGGCCTTGACGAACTGGAAGTCCTGCACCGGCACCTCGAACACATAGCCGCTGAGCTGCGGCCCGATGATCGTCACCTGGCCGCGCACCAGGGCGTTCTCGGTGCTTTCGATGGCGCTGGAAAACGGCGGCAACTGCCAGGCATAGAGCACGATCAGCACCCCGCCGAGGGCAATCGCGGCGAAGCCCAGGGACGAGAAAATCCGCACCCGCAGCGAGCGCGGCTCGGTGATCGGCAGCGAGGGCGGCGCGCTGCCTTCGGGGGTCGAGGCGATGGCGTTGGTGGTGGTAATGGTCGGTTCGGTCATGAAGAAATGGCACCGCTGGGTTGAACGGGAGTCGGGGCTTGGGTCGGGGCTGCCGGCGCAACCTTCTGGGTGGTGCTGAGCAGCCACAGGCTGCGAACGAAGATCCAGAGCATGGTCAGCACGGCAATCACCGCGATCAGCATGAACACATCGTTGTAGGCCAGCACATTGGCTTCGCGGGTGGCGGCGCTGGCCAGGCTGCGAATGCCTTGCAGCTCGCGGGCCTGCGGGTCGGCGATGACCCGGCCGACGGCCGCGCCGCCGCTCTGCACCCGGCCCAGCACCCGGGGGTCCATCATCACCAGTTGCTCGACGATATGGCTGGAATGGTACTTCTCGCGCAGGATCTGGAAGGTCCCCAGCAACGCCGAGCCGATCAGCCCGCCGAGGTTCTGGCAGATGCCGAACAGCACCGAGAAGCTCACCAGGTTGCGCGGGTTGGTCAGCACGTTGCGCGTGCCCAGGACCATGGTCGGGCCGAGGAAGAAGGTCCCGCCGAAGGCCAGCAAAAACTGGCTGAAGTACATGTTGGCCGGGCGCGTGAGGTTGGTGGAAAAACTATCCATCACCGAACCCACGGCCATCAGCGCCAGGGAGACAACCAGCGGCATCAACAGGTGCGAGGGGTTGATGGTCAGGGCGCTGGTGGCCAGGCCCGCGATGCTGCCCAGCAGCATCACCCCGTACAGCAGGCGCATCTGCTGGCTGCTCATGTTCAGGGCCTGGAGAAAACCCACGGCGCCGGTGGACTGCTCGGACAGCACCATGCGGATCAGGATCACCGCCAGGGCCAGGCGGATCGCCGCCCCGCTGCCCAGCCAGCGGGTCATCAGCATCGGGTTGCTGCGGTTATGTTCGATGCACAGCCCGGTGAGGATCAGCACGATGGAGCCGGCGCTGGCGTAGCCGATCCACGGCGCCTCCAGCCACCAGTCGATGCGCCCCAGGGACAGCACGGCGCACAGCAGCGCAACACCGCTGGCGAGGATGGCGAAGGTCAGGAAGTCGAGTTTTTCGAAGGTACGGAAGCGGTCCCCCGGCGGCAGCTTGAGCATGAACACGCAGCCCAGGGAGGCCAGCGCCAGCCCCAGCTCGAACAGGTACAGGCCGCGCCATTCGGCGATCTGCAGCAGGTCTTCGGAAAACAGCCGGGCCAGGGGCAAGGCCAGTTGCGAGGCGCCCAGCCCCAACACCAGGGCCTTCATCCGCCACTTCGCCGGGAACGCCTGGACCATGTAGTACAGGCCCAGGGAACTCAGGGCCGCGCCGACCATGCCGTGGGCCGCGCGCACGGCGATGGCCGAACTCAGGTCGTTGACGAACAGGTGGCCGAAGGTCACCAGGGCATAGAGCACCAAGAACACTTCGGTAAAGGCGCGCAGGCCGAACTGCTGACGAAACTTCACCAGCAGCAGGTTCATCGACACGTTGGTCATCACGTAGGCCGCCGGCAGCCAGGCCATTTCCGCGGTGGTGGCGCCCAGCGCCCCTTGCAGGTAAGGCAGGTTGGCGATCACCAGCGAGTTGCCGAGACCGCCGGTAAGCGCCACCAGCAGGCCGACCAGGGCATAGGCCATCCGCTTGTGCGTCGGGTGCAACGGCGTCGAGGGCGAGCCGGGCAAGCTGGGCTTTTCGTGGGGTTGCCAGTTGCGCGGGGCGTATTGATCCATTCGGTGGCCTTGTTCCGTATCCGCTCAGGTTGCGGACGCTCAGAGATATTCCGGGCTGCCCGGCAGTTTGCCGGAAAACCCCGGGGCCCAGGCAAGCTCCGGGCGCGGTTGCTAAACATTTTCAGACGCCAGCCTGGGGCATTCTCTGCAGGGCGAGCTTGCTCGCGATAGCGGCGGGCCTGGTGGGGCGCCGTGCCTGTATCGCCAGTCAGCTGGCTCCTGGCGATCGATTCCCCGACGTCGCACTTACCCTTGGCGCCTCGGCCCCTCTAGAATCAGCCCTCCCCTTGCGCTCCAGCCGCGGAGACTTTCATGCCCCTGCCTTTTCAGAAGCTGCATGCCAACGGCGACGACTTCATGCTGGTCGATGCCCGCGGCCGCGCCGACCCAATCACCGGCGAACTGGCCAGGGCCCTGGGCGACCGCCATCGCGGGGTCGGTTTCAACCAACTGGTGGTGCTCGGCGATTGCCCGGAGACGGCGGCGCAACTGACCTTCTGGAACGCCGATGGTTCCAGCCTGGACACCTGCGGCAGCGCGACCCGGGGCGCGGCCGACCTGCTGCTGCGGGAAAGCGGCGAACCCTCGGTGCGCGTGAAAACCGCCCGCGGCATCCAGCACTGCACGCGCCTGGACGATCGCTCGGTGGCGGTCGAGATGGGCCTGCCGCAGTTCGCCTGGCAACAGATTCCCCTGGCCCAGCCCCTGGATACCCTGGCCTTGCCGCTGGCGGGCGAGCCGGCGGCGTGCAGCATGGGCAATCCGCATTGCACGTTTTTCGTCGACGACCTGGAGCGCGTCGACGTGGCGAAACTCGGCCCGCAGATCGAGGCTCATCCGCTGTTTCCACAGAAGACCAATGTGCATTTCGTACAGGTGCTCGACCGCCAGACCATTCGCCTGCGCATCTGGGAACGCAACGGCGCCATCCCCCTGGGCTCCGGCTCATGCTCCTGCGGCGCGGCGGTCAACGGCATCCGCCGCGGGCTGCTGGACAGCCCGGTGCGGGTGCTGTGCGACGGCGGCCCGGTCACCGTCAGCTGGGACGGCGTGGGCAAGGTGCGGCTGGCCGGCAGCGTGGAGCGGGTGTTCAGCGGGGTAATCTGATGGCGCCTGGGTGGACCCCATCGCGAGCAAGCTCGCTCCTACAGGGAGGCGCCGGAAATATTTTCTTACACCTCTACAGATTTTTCACGTTCTGAAGATAAGAGTGATATCGAGACGACAGGGAGTCGAATTGTATTTCGCTGTATCACTCCAATCTGCAGGTGCTCGTATGGTGACAAGAAACGTGAAACTGACTTCCAGGGCGCTGCTGAGCTTCGGCGCCATTTGTGTGTTGTTGATCGGTCTGGGGGGACTGGCACTGTGGAAAATGGGACAGATTCACGATGCGGCCCTGGACCTTCAGTCCAACTGGCTGCCCAGCATCAGGCAAGCCTCGAAAATCGAATCCGCGACCTTGCGGGTGCGCCTGGAAGCGTTGCACTACGTCACCGAAAGCACGACTCAGAAAGGCGCTTCGCTGGATAAGCTGGGCACCCTGAAAAACACCCTGGCCCAGGCCATCAAGGACTACGAACCGCTGGTGTCCAGCAGCGAGGAAAAGGCCACCTACGAACAGGTCAAGCGCGCCGCCCAGGACTACCTGGACAAACTGGCGGTCCTGCTCGATGCCAGCAAGCGCTACACCGTGGAGCAAGCCAGCGACTACATCAACCAGGTCACGGTGCCTCTGGCCAACAGCCTGCAGACCTCGATCGAAGCCCTGATCAAAATCAACGAGACCGGCGCCGACCATTCCGCGACCCAGGCCGGCGAGCAGTTCAGCTATGGCCTGACCCTGACCTCGATCATCATCGTGCTGGCGATTGCCCTGACCGTACTGATTGCCGTGCTGTTTACCCGCAGCATCATCGGCCCGGTGCAAGCGCTGCTGGCCACCACCCGGAAAATCGCCGAAGGCGACCTGCGCACCCAGGTCGAGGTCAGCGGCCAGGACGAACTGACCGAGTTGCAGACCGCCACCCAGGCCATGCTCGACAGCTTGAAGTCGACCATCCGCCACATCGCCGATTCCTCGACCCAACTGGCCTCGGCCGCCGAAGAGATGAGCGCCATCACCCGCGAGTCCAACGCCGGCATCCAGCAACAGAGCATGGAAACCGACCAGGCCGCCACCGCGGTCAACGAAATGACCGCGGCGGTGGAGGAAGTGGCGCGCAACGCGGTGTCCGCCTCGCAGTCGACCCAGGCCTCGGAACGTTCCGCCGGGCTCGGCAAGGAGCGGGTCGAACAGACCATCCACTCGATCGAGAAACTCACCCGTACCGTGGAAGGCACCCGCGTGGAAATGGCCGGCCTGGCCCAGCAGGCCCAGGACATCACCAAGGTCCTCGACGTGATCCGCGCCATCGCCGAGCAGACCAACCTGCTGGCCCTCAACGCCGCCATCGAAGCGGCCCGGGCCGGGGAACAGGGCCGTGGCTTCGCCGTGGTCGCCGACGAGGTGCGCGCCCTCGCCCACCGTACCCAGCTCTCGACCCAGGAGATCGAACAGATGATCCAGGGCATCCAGAGCGGTTCGAACCAGGCCATGCGCTCCATGCAGCAAAGCAGCGAGGACGCCAGCCAGACCCTGGCCATCGCCCATGAGGCCGGCAGCGCCATCGGCCACATCACCCAGGCCATCACCGACATCAACGAACGCAACCTGATGATCGCCACCGCCTCGGAGGAGCAGGCCCAGGTGGCGCGCTCGGTGGACCAGAACCTGATGAGCATCCGCGACCTGTCGCTGCAAAGCTCGTCCGCTGCCAGCCAGACCTCCATCGCCAGCAGCGAGCTGTCCTCCCTGGCGGTGGGCCTGAACAAGCTGGTGGCGCGCTTTTCCCTCTGACCGCCCCCAGGCGATCAAGCCGTTCAGGATCACGACGGCAAGGCGCTTTATCGATCAGCCGGTCTGGGCCGCCAGGCGCCCGGGCCGGGCTGGATTGATAAATTTTGTTTAAAGGTGATCTGGTTCCGAGGGGATTTTTCAAGGAAAGACCGGATGCCAGCCTATGGGCACTTTTTCCTCGAGGAGTGCCCCCAATGACCCGAACCCTCACCCCGCGCTGGCTCAAGCGCCTGCTCGCCCTGAGCCTGCTGGCGCCGACCCTGGCGTTCGCCCAGGAGCGCCCATGGCCGGACGGCGCGCAGCTGGTGCTGTCGTTTTCCATGCAGTTCGAGACCGGCGGCCAGCCGGAGGGCGCCGAAAGCCCGTTTTCCGGGAGCCCGCTGCCCAAGGGTTATCCGGACCTGCCGGCCACCACCTGGTTCGACTACGGCCACAAGGAAGGCCTGTGGCGTCTGCTCGATCTGTGGGACCGCACCGGCATCAAGGTCACGTCCCATGTGGTCGGCGAAGCCGCGCTCAAGCACCCGGAACTGATCAAGGCCATCGCCCAGCGTGGCCATGAAGTGGCGGCCCACGGCATGCGCTGGGCCGACTCCTACAACATGAGCTACGCCCAGGAAAAGCAGTTCATCGGCGACGGCGTGGACGCGGTGCAGAAGCTCACCGGCCAGCGCTCGGTGGGCTACAACGCCAACTGGCTGCGGCGCAGCCCCAACACCCTGAAGGTGTTGCAGGACCTGAACTTCACCTACCACATCGACGACGTCAGCCGCGACGAACCCTTCGTCACCCTGGTGCGCGGCAAGCCGTTCGCCGTGGTGCCCTACACCCTGCGCAACAACGACATCGTGCTGATCGAGGGCCGGCACTTCTCCGCCGAGCAGTTCTATCAGCAGCTGGTGCTGGAGTTCGATCGCCTGTACGCCGAAGGCGCGCACCAGCGGCGGATGATGTCGGTGAGCCTGCACGACCGCATCGGCGGCACGCCGGCGATGGTCGAGGCGGTGGAGCGGTTTGTCCGCTACGCCCAGTCCCATCCGAAGGTCAGCTTCATGCGCAAGGACCGGATCGCGCAGATCGTGCTGACAGAGAAGAACCCGCTGATCGACAACAGCGAGGCGGCGTTCAATAACTGAAGCGCTATGCGTTGAATGCACGTTCGGTGGGTCGCTCCGGGAGCGGTGGCGACCTGTCGATGGCTATCGCGGGCAAGCCTCGCTCCTACAGAAGATCGCGTGCTTCCGTAGGAGCGAGGCTTGCCCGCGATAGGGCCGGCCCTGCCCTGCGCGCGCTCAACTGCCCAGGATCAAGCCATTGGCCGGCAACGGCAGCGCGGTCTTGTAGCGCACCTGCTTGAGCGCAAAGCTCGAGCGGATATTGGCCACCCCCGGCACCTTGGTCAGGAAGTCCATCATGAACCGCTCCAGGGCCTGGATGGTCGGCACCAGCACGCGGATCAGGTAGTCCGGATCGCCCGCCATCAGGTAGCACTCCATGACTTCCGGGCGGTCGGAAATCGCCTCTTCGAAATGCTGCAACGCCTCCTCCACCTGCTTCTCCAGGCTGACGTGAATGAACACGTTGACGTGCAGCCCCAAGAGGTCGGCATCCAGCAGGGTCACCTGCTCGCGGATCAACCCCAACTCCTCCATGGCACGCACGCGGTTGAAACAGGGAGTGGGCGAAAGGTTCACCGAACGGGCCAGGTCGGCGTTGGTGATGCGGGCATTCTCCTGGAGGCTGTTGAGAATGCCGATATCGGTACGGTCCAGTTTGCGCATGAGACAAATCAACCTTTTTTTTATGTTTATGCAGTTTTTTTATCTGCAAATCGTCTCAAGCGCAACGAAACAGAGATAAATATTCTCCTTGGCCCGGCCTATGATTGTTGTAGGACAAGATTTCTTTTACCCAAAGAATGACTGTCAGCTCAGCGCGCCCACTACAAGAAATTCACAAGATCGAGCGTAGACAAGCCATGACCCAAGCGTACGAACCGCTGCGCCTGCACGTGCCCGAACCCTCAGGCCGTCCCGGTTGCAAAACCGACTTCTCCTACCTGCGTCTGACCGACGCCGGCACGGTGCGCAAACCCCCAATCGATGTAGAACCCGCCGACACCGCCGACCTGGCCCGCGGCCTGATCCGCGTGCTCGACGACCAGGGCAACGCCCTGGGCGACTGGGCCGCCGACGTGCCCGCCGAGATCCTGCGCCAGGGCATGCGCGCCATGCTCAAGACGCGGATTTTCGACAACCGCATGGTGGTCGCCCAGCGCCAGAAGAAGATGTCGTTCTACATGCAGAGCCTGGGCGAGGAAGCCATCGGCAGCGCCCAGGCCCTGGCGCTGAACATCGATGACATGTGCTTCCCCACCTACCGCCAGCAGAGCATCCTGATGGCCCGCGAGGTGCCGCTGGTGGACATGATCTGCCAGCTGCTGTCCAACGAGCGCGATCCGCTCAAGGGGCGCCAGCTGCCAATCATGTACTCGGTGAAAGAGGCCGGGTTCTTCACCATTTCCGGCAACCTGGCCACCCAGTTCGTGCAGGGCGTGGGCTGGGGCATGGCCTCGGCGATCAAGGGCGATACCAAGATCGCCTCGGCCTGGATCGGCGACGGCGCCACCGCCGAGTCGGACTTCCACACCGCCCTCACCTTCGCCCACGTGTACCGCGCGCCGGTGATCCTCAACGTGGTCAACAACCAGTGGGCGATCTCCACCTTCCAGGCCATCGCCGGCGGTGAAGCCACCACCTTCGCCGGACGCGGCGTGGGTTGCGGCATCGCCTCCTTGCGGGTCGACGGCAACGATTTCGTCGCGGTCTACGCCGCCTCGCGCTGGGCCGCCGAACGCGCCCGGCGCAACCTCGGCCCGACCCTGATCGAATGGGTCACCTACCGCGCCGGCCCGCACTCGACTTCGGACGACCCGTCCAAGTACCGCCCGGCCGACGACTGGAGCCACTTCCCCCTGGGCGATCCGATTGCCCGCCTCAAACAGCACCTGATCAAGACCGGCCAGTGGTCCGAAGAGGAACACGCCGCGGTCAGCGCGGAGCTGGAAGCCGAGGTCATCGCCGCGCAGAAGCAGGCCGAGCAGTACGGCACCCTCGCCGGCGGCCAGATCCCCAGCGCCGCGACCATGTTCGAGGATGTGTACAAGGACATGCCCGAGCACCTGAAGCGCCAACGCCAGCAACTGGGAATCTGACATGAACGATCACAACAACAATATCCAGTTGGAAACCGCCATGACCACTACCACCATGACCATGATCCAGGCCCTGCGCTCGGCCATGGATGTGATGCTCGAGCGTGACGACAACGTGGTGGTGTTCGGCCAGGACGTCGGTTATTTCGGCGGCGTGTTCCGTTGCACCGAAGGCCTGCAGACCAAGTACGGCACCTCACGGGTGTTCGACGCACCGATCTCGGAAAGCGGCATCGTCGGCGTCGCCGTCGGCATGGGCGCCTACGGCCTGCGGCCGGTGGCGGAAATCCAGTTCGCCGACTACGTGTACCCGGCCACCGACCAGATCATTTCCGAGGCGGCGCGCCTGCGTTATCGCTCGGCCGGCCAGTTCACCGCGCCGCTGACCATGCGCATGCCTTGCGGCGGCGGCATCTACGGCGGCCAGACCCACAGCCAGAGCATCGAGGCGGTGTTCACCCAGGTCTGCGGCCTGCGCACGGTGATGCCGTCCAACCCCTACGACGCCAAGGGCCTGCTGATCGCCTCCATCGAAAACGACGACCCGGTGATCTTCCTCGAGCCCAAGCGCCTGTACAACGGCCCGTTCGACGGCCACCACGACCGCCCGGTAACCCCCTGGTCGAAACACCCCTCGGCCCAGGTGCCGGACGGCTACTACAAGGTGCCGCTGGACGTCGCCGCCATCGCCCGCCCGGGCAAGGACGTGACCGTGCTGACCTACGGCACCACGGTGTATGTCTCGCAAGTGGCCGCCGAGGAAACCGGCATCGACGCCGAGGTCATCGACCTGCGCAGCCTGTGGCCGCTGGACCTGGACACCATCGTCAAGTCGGTGAAGAAGACCGGCCGCTGCGTGGTGGTCCACGAAGCCACCCGCACCTGCGGTTTCGGCGCCGAGCTGGTGTCGCTGGTGCAGGAACATTGCTTCCACCACCTGGAAGCGCCGATCGAACGTGTGACCGGTTGGGACACCCCCTACCCGCACGCGCAAGAGTGGGCGTATTTCCCTGGCCCGTCCCGTGTGGGCGCGGCTCTACAACGGGTCATGGAGGTCTGAATGGGCACGCACGTTATCAAGATGCCGGACATCGGCGAAGGCATCGCAGAAGTCGAACTGTCACAGTGGCACGTCAAGGTCGGCGACCTGGTGGTCGAGGACCAGGTGCTGGCCGACGTCATGACCGACAAGGCCATGGTGGATATCCCCTCCCCGGTGCATGGCAAGGTCATCTCCCTGGGCGGCCAGCCCGGCGAAGTGATGGCGGTGGGCAGTGTGTTGATCAGCATCGAGGTCGAGGGGGCTGGCAACGTCAAGGCCTCCGATCAGGCGGTCAGCGAGCCGGTGGCGGTTAAAGCGGCCGCTCCAGCCGTGGCGCCAGCGCCCAAGGTCGAAGCCGCGCCCGTGGTCGAAAGCAAACCGGCCGCCGCTTGCCGCCCTGCGCCCCTGGCACCGGTGGCCCGCGACGCCGACGAGCGTCCGCTGGCCTCCCCGGCCGTGCGCAAGCATGCGCTGGACCTGGGCATCCAGCTGCGCCTGGTGCAGGGCAGCGGCCCGGCCGGACGCATCCTCCACGAAGACCTGGACGCCTACCTGGCCCAGGGCACGCAGCGCGCCCACGGCGGTTCGGCACCGTCCGGCTACGCCGAGCGCCACGACGAGCAGCAGATCCCGGTCATCGGTATGCGCCGCAAGATCGCCCAGCGCATGCAGGAAGCCACCCAGCGCGCCGCCCACTTCAGTTATGTCGAGGAAATCGACGTCACCGCCGTGGAAGAGCTGCGCGCGCACCTCAATGAAAAACACGGCGCCACTCGCGGCAAGCTGACCCTGCTGCCGTTCCTGGTGCGGGCCATGGTCGTGGCCCTGCGCGACTTCCCGCAGATCAACGCGCGCTACGACGACGAAGCCCAGGTCATCACCCGCCACGGCGCGGTGCATGTCGGGGTCGCCACGCAAAGCGACGTCGGCCTGATGGTGCCGGTGGTCAAGCACGCCGAAGCCCGCAGCCTGTGGGACAGCGCCGCGGAAATCGCCCGTCTGGCCAATGCCGCACGCAACGGCAAGGCGGCCCGTGACGAACTCTCCGGCTCGACCATCACCCTGACCAGCCTCGGCGCCCTGGGCGGCATCGTCAGCACCCCGGTGCTGAACTTGCCGGAAGTGGCGATCGTCGGGGTGAACAAGATCGTCGAACGGCCGATGGTGATCAAAGGCCAGGTGGTGATCCGCAAGATGATGAACCTCTCCAGCTCCTTCGATCACCGGGTGGTCGACGGCATGGACGCGGCGCTCTTCATCCAGGCCATCCGCGGCCTGCTCGAACAACCTGCCAGCCTGTTTCTGGAGTAACCCATGCAACAGACTCTGAACACCCAGCTGCTGATCATCGGCGGCGGTCCTGGCGGTTACGTGGCGGCGATCCGCGCCGGCCAGCTGGGCATCTCCACCATCCTGGTGGAAGGTGCGGCCCTGGGCGGCACCTGCCTGAACATCGGCTGCATCCCGTCCAAGGCCCTGATCCATGTCGCCGAGCAGTTCCACCAGACCCGCCATCACAGCCAGGGCTCGGCCCTGGGCATCGAGGTGGCGGCGCCGACCCTGAACATCGGCAAGAGCGTGGAATGGAAGGACGGCATCGTCGACCGCCTGACCACCGGCGTCGCGGCCCTGCTGAAGAAGAACAAAGTCCAGGTGATCCACGGCTGGGCCAAGGTCATCGACGGCAAGACCGTGGAGGTCGAAGGCGCCGACACCCGCATCCAGTGCGAGCACCTGCTGCTGGCCAGCGGTTCGAAAAGCGTCAACCTGCCGATGCTGCCGCTGGGCGGGCCGGTCATTTCCTCCACCGAAGCCCTGGCGCCCAAGGCCCTGCCCAAGCGCCTGATCGTGGTCGGCGGCGGTTATATCGGCCTGGAGCTGGGCATCGCCTACCGCAAGCTCGGCGCCGAAGTCAGCGTGGTCGAGGCCCAGGAGCGCATCCTGCCGGCCTATGACGCCGAGCTGACCCAGCCGGTGCTGGAGTCGGTGAAGCAGCTGGGGATCAAGCTCTACCTCAAGCACAGCGTCGAAGGTTTCGAGGCCGGGAACAACCGCCTGCAGGTGCGCGACCCGAACGGCGAGCGCCTGCACCTGGAAACCGACCAGGTGCTGGTGGCGGTCGGGCGCAAGCCGAACACCCAGGGCTGGAACCTCGAAGCCCTGAACCTGGACATGAACGGCGCGGCGATCAAGATCGACCACCGCTGCCAGACCAGCATGCGCAACGTCTGGGCCATCGGCGACGTCGCCGGCGAACCGATGCTCGCGCACCGGGCCATGGCCCAGGGCGAGATGGTCGCCGAGCTGATCGCCGGCCAGCACCGGGAGTTCAACCCGGCGGCCATTCCCGCGGTGTGCTTCACCGACCCGGAACTGGTGGTGGTCGGCAAGACCCCGGACGAGGCCCGCGCCGCCGGCCTGGACTGCGTCGTCTCGAACTTCCCGTTCGCCGCCAACGGCCGCGCCATGACCCTGGAATCGAAAAGCGGTTTCGTGCGGGTGGTGGCACGCCGTGACAATCACCTGATTGTCGGCTGGCAGGCGGTGGGCGTCGGTGTGTCCGAGCTGTCCACGGCCTTCGGCCAGTCCCTGGAAATGGGCGCGCGCCTGGAAGACATCGCCGGCACCATCCACGCCCACCCGACCCTGGGCGAGACGGTGCAGGAAGCGGCCTTGCGCGCCCTGGGCCACGCGTTGCACCTGTAAACGCAACACCGGGGCATGGCCCTACCCCTGTAGCCGCTGCCGAAGGCTGCGATCGGCCTCGAAGAGGACGTGCTCTTCAAGGCCCCAGGAAGGTCCTGCGGACCTTATCGCAGCCTGCGGCAGCGGCTACAGGGTTCGCTCCCCGGGATCGCCGGAGGATTGATGGGCAGGCCAGGTTTTTTGCTCGCCCTCCCATCGTCCAGGCTGCGAAACACCCGCGGAATGCAGTATTGTTGTGCCCATCCAAAAAAACGTCAGAAGCCTTGAGCCGTTGCGACGGTTGTTAAGCGATAGAGGGTGTCATGGGTAACGAAAGCATCAATTGGGACAAGCTGGGTTTTGACTACATCAAGACAGACAAGCGCTATCTGTCGCACTGGCGTAACGGCGAGTGGGACAAAGGCACCCTGACCGACGATAACGTGCTGCACATCAGCGAGGGCTCCACCGCCCTGCACTATGGCCAGCAGTGCTTCGAAGGCCTGAAGGCCTACCGCTGCAAGGACGGCTCGATCAACCTGTTCCGTCCGGACCAGAACGCCGCCCGCATGCAGCGCAGCTGCGCCCGCCTGCTGATGCCACAGGTGTCCACCGAGCAGTTCGTCGAAGCCTGTAAAGCCGTGGTCAAGGCCAACGAGCGCTTCATCCCGCCTTACGGTACCGGTGGCGCGCTGTACCTGCGTCCGTTCGTGATCGGCGTGGGCGACAACATCGGCGTGCGCACCGCCCCCGAGTTCATCTTCTCGATCTTCGCCATTCCGGTCGGCGCCTACTTCAAGGGCGGCCTGACCCCGCACAACTTCCTGATCTCCACCTACGACCGTGCGGCGCCACAAGGCACCGGCGCGGCCAAGGTCGGTGGCAACTACGCCGCCAGCCTGATGCCGGGTTCGGAAGCCAAGAAGAAGCACTTCGCCGACTGCATCTACCTGGACCCACTGACCCACTCGAAGATCGAGGAAGTCGGTTCGGCCAACTTCTTCGGCATTACCCACGACGACAAATTCGTCACCCCGAACTCGCCTTCGGTACTGCCGGGTATCACCCGCCTGTCGCTGATCGAACTGGCCAAGACCCGCCTGGGCCTGGAAGTGATCGAAGGCGACGTGTTCATCGACAAGCTGTCGGACTTCAAGGAAGCCGGCGCCTGCGGTACCGCGGCGGTGATCACGCCGATCGGCGGCATCGATTACCAGGACAAGCTGCACGTGTTCTACAGCGAAAAAGAAGTCGGCCCGGTCACCCAGAAGCTCTACAAGGAGCTGACCGGTGTACAGACCGGCGACATCGAAGCGCCAGCGGGCTGGATCGTCAAGGTCTGACCTGACACCCGGCCACCAAAAAGCCCGCCCTTCACCTCGGTGATCGGCGGGCTTTTTCATGGTCGCCCTCTATAGCCGGAACGGCCCCTAGCCGAGCGCGGCAGCATCCGGAACCTGGAGAATGTCCCGGGCCTTCTCCGCGCCGTGATATTTGTCGATCAGGGCAAACAGGATGGCTGCCGTCTTGATATCGACCACCCCACTGACCTGCGCCTGGTTGAAGCGCATCTGGAACGCCTTGACCACGGGCTCCAGGCCTTGGTCCAGATAACCGTAGCCATAGGTTTCCAGGGCCTTGGCCACCTGCGCCATGCTCGGTGGCGTGACACTGAAGCGGGCCTGGTAATCGAGGGTGGTGGGCTCGTCCGGCCAGGCGCCGACGCCGGCTTCGGCGAGTCGTTTCCAGGGAAAGAACGGCCCTGGATCGATCTTGCGCCCCGGTGCGATGTCCGAGTGGCCGACAATGTCCGTCGGCTGGATGTCGTACTTTTCGATCAGGTCTCGCGCCAGGTTGATCAGCAGTTCGGTCTGGCGCTCGCCGTAGGACGCGCCCAGGGGCTGCCCGGTGTGCGGGTCCCAGCCGGCGTTGACGATCTCGATCCCCAGCGAGGTGTCATTCAGGTTGCTGCGGTTTTTCCATCGACTGACCCCGGCGTGCCAGGCCCGGTCGTGGTCGTCGACCAACTGGTGGGCCACCAGCAGGCCCTTGTGGGCCTTCGGTTCCTCGGGGATCAGGTAGTTGGCGCTCACCAACTCCGAGCGGGTCAGGACTTCCAGGGACTGCTCCTGATCCAGCGCCGTGTAATGCAGCACCAGGAAACGGATCCGGTGGTTCTTGGCCACGGCCTGCTCGCTTGTCGAGATCGCGTAGCCGTTTTTCGCCCTAAGCGTTTCATCGACCCGGTCTTTCTGCAGGCCGCTACACCCCGTTACCGCCAGTAAAAGCCCCAAAACCGCTGTGTACTTCTGCATAAACCGCCCTTGAACTCTGCTTTCCATTACCCCGCGCCACTCAGGCTTGCGGGGGGTTGGAATGCTAGAGAGCGCAAGACAGCGCAGTCTTTAGGATAAGTCCTAAAAGACAACTCAATGACTCGAAAATACCGCGTTTACTGTAGGAGCGCAGCGTGCGCGCGAAGCAGGCGCCGCGGTGGGTCAGGCGCGACGCCGTCGCCTGCAAGAGAGGGACCTCAAGGCCCGTCGATATGCCGGTACTGGGCGTCGATTTGCTGCGCCAGTTCGCGAGCGCGGCCGAGGCGGATCGGGCCGCGTTCGATGTCGATCAGCAGGGTCGGGCAACCCAGGCCCGCCAAGGGCGGCAGGGTTTTCAGGCGACCGTCGGTGAGCAGCAACACCCGCTGCTGCTCGGCCGGATAGCGTTTCTGCCTGGCGACCAGCCACTGCCCTGCTTCGGCCAGGGCCGCCAGCAACGGCGTGCCACCGCCCGCCCCCAGGCCGTCGAGCCAGCCCCGCAGGTCCTTCGAAGCCTTCAGCCCCTGCACCTGCCAGTTCGGCGCGCGGCCGCTGGCGGTCAGCAGCGCCAGGCGCGTGCGCTGACGGTAGGCATCGTCGAACAGTTGGGCCAGCAGCCCCTTGGCATCGCTCAACGCCTGGTGGCGGCGGGTCGAGGCCGAGGCGTCGACTATTACCAGCCACAGTTCATGGGGCGAACGGCTGCGCAGGTGCCACAGCAGGTCCTCGCGCTGGCGCGGCCGGCCGTTGAGCAAGCTGCCCGGCCAGTTGATCGAGCCTTGGGCGGCCGTGCGGCTGCGACCTTGCCGCCCCTTGTCCAACCGTCCGGCACGGGGTTTGGCATTCGCCCCCGCGTCGGACCGGGGGCGAATGCCTAGGGCTTTTTTGGCCAGCTCGGCACTTCACGGCGGGCGCCGGTGGGCAGCGCCTGGGCCGGCAATTCGCCCCATTGGCCCTGGCCTTCGGCGGGGCTGCTGGAAGGCGCGGCAGATGACGGGCCCGGCGCCGGCGGCTGCACCGCGCTCGGCGGGTTGTCGCGGCGGCGATGGCGCAGGGCGAATTCGGCCACCGCCTCGATGTCCTGTTCGTCGATCACCCGGGCCCCACGCCAGGCGGCATGGGCCCGGGCAGCCCGCAGCCAGACCAGGTCCGCGCGCAGGCCGTCGACGCCGGCGGCGAAACAACGCTCGGTAATGCGCTCCAGCGCCCGGTCGTCCAGTTCGATGTCCGCCAGCAACTGCCGTGCCTGCTGGCAGCGTTCGCGCAATGCTTGCTGCTCGGCCGCCCACTGCTCGCAGAAACTCTGGGGATCGCTGTCGAAATCCAGGCGCCGGCGGATGATCTGCCCGCGCTGGCCCGGCGGCGTCTGGCCGCTCATGGCCACATTCAGGCCAAAGCGGTCCAGCAACTGCGGGCGCAGCTCGCCCTCTTCCGGGTTCATGGTGCCGATCAGCACGAACTTCGCCGAATGCCGGTGGGAAATCCCGTCGCGTTCGATCAGGTTGGTGCCGCTGGCGGCCACGTCCAGCAGCAGGTCCACCAGGTGGTCCGGCAGCAGGTTCACTTCATCGACATAGAGCACCCCGCCGTCGGCCTTGGCCAGCACCCCGGGGGAAAACTGCGCCCGGCCTTCACCCAGGGCCGCATCCAGGTCCAGGGTGCCCACCAGGCGCTCTTCAGTGGCGCCCAGGGGCAAGGTAACGAACGGCCCGCTCGCCAAAAGGTCCGCCAGGCCCCGGGCCAGGGTGGACTTGGCCATGCCCCGCGGCCCTTCGATCAGCACCCCGCCGATCTTCGGGTCGATGGCCGTCAGGCACAGCGCCAGTTTCAGGTCATCGGCGCCGACCACGGCGGACAGCGGGAAATGTGGGGTATCGCTCATGTCGGTTCTCGGTTCGGTCGAGTCTGGTATTGGCTGGGAGGCCCTCATCGCGGGCAAGCCTCGCTCCTACGGAAGTGCGGTGCTTTTTCCGCGTTCGAGGACGCAGTCCTCGTCTGCGTCAGCCATCTTCTTCGATGTCCAGCAACAGGTTTTCCAGGGCCTCGCGGTATTCACCCGGCTCCTGCCACATGCCACGCTGCTGGGCCTCGAGCATACGCTCGGTCATGTCGCGCAACGCCGGGGGGTTGTGCTGCCGGATAAAGTCGCGGGTCGCCGGGTCCAGCAGATAGGCATCGGCCAGCAAGGCGTACTGGTGATCGTCGATCAACTGGCTGGTGGCGTCGAAGGCGAACAGATTATCCACGGTGGCGGCCATTTCAAAGGCGCCTTTGTAGCCGTGGCGCTTCACCCCTTCGATCCACTTCGGATTGGCCGCCCGGGAGCGGATCACCCGGTTCAGTTCCTCCTTGAGACTGCGGATCTTCGGCAGGTCCGGCTGGCTGTGATCGCCATGGTAACTGGCGGCCTGGGCGCCGCTCAGGCTCTCCACCGCCGCCAGCATGCCGCCCTGGAACTGGTAATAGTCGTTGGAATCCAGCAGGTCGTGCTCGCGGTTGTCCTGGTTCTGCAGCACCGCCTGCACCTGGCTCAGGCGCCGGGCGAACTGACCACGGGCCGCGGTGCCCTCGTCGCAGCCGCCATAGGCATAGCCGCCCCAGTTCAGGTAGACCTCGGCCAGGTCCTCGCGGCTCTGCCACAGCCGGCCGTCGATCGCGCCCTGCACGCCGGCGCCGTAGGCCCCGGGCTTGGCGCCAAAGATGCGCCAGCCGGCCTGGCGCCGGGCCGCCTCGGCGTCCAGCCCGGACTGCTCCAGCGCCTGGCGCTCGGCCCGGACCTTGGCCGCCAGCGGGTTGAGGTCGTCCGGTTCGTCCAGCACCGCCACCGCCTGCACCGCGGCGTCGAACAGCCGGATCAGATTGGCGAAGGCATCGCGGAAGAACCCGGACACCCGCAGAGTCACGTCCACCCGCGGGCGGTCCAGCAGGCTCAGCGGCAGGATCTCGAAATCGTCGACCCGCTGGCTGCCGGTGGCCCACACCGGGCGCACGCCCATCAGCGCCATGGCCTGGGCGATATCGTCGCCGCCGGTGCGCATGGTCGCCGTGCCCCACACCGACAGGCCGAGCTGACGCAGGTGGTCGCCATGATCCTGCAGGTGCCGTTCGAGAATCAGGTCGGCCGACTGGAAGCCGATGCGCCAGGCGGTGGTGGTCGGCAGGTTGCGCACGTCCACCGAGAAGAAATTGCGCCCGGTGGGCAGCACGTCCAGGCGTCCGCGACTCGGCGCGCCGCTAGGGCCGGCCGGCACGAAACGCCCGGCCAGGGCGTCCAGCAGGCCGCCCATCTCCGCCGGGCCGCAGGCATCCAGGCGCGGCGCCACGGTTTCCCGCAGGCTGTCGATGATCGCCTTCACCTCGCCCCAACCGGGCTCCTGCAACTGCTCGACCTCGCCTGCCAGCGCCGCTTCGATCAACTGCCCGGCGAACAGCTCCAGGCGTTCCCGCGCATCGCCCGCGGTGCGCCACAGTTGGTCGCTGAGGACCTGCAAGGCCTGGGGCCGGCGCCCGCTCCAGGGTTCGGCCAGGGCGCAGTCCAGCGGATCGAAGCCCAGCTCGAAGGCCTTGGCCAGGGCCCGCAACAGGCTGGACTGCGCGCCTTTCCCATCGCCCCGGGGAATACGCAGCAGCGCCAGCAAGGTGTCGATGCGCAGGCGGCCGACGGGCGACTCGCCGAACACATGCAGGCCATCGCGGATCTGCGACTCTTTCAGGTCGCACAGGTAGGTGTCCAGGCGCGGTAGCCAGAGCGCGGCGTCGGCCTCGCTGTCGAGCTGGCCGTCCAGCTGCAGTTCACGGTCGATCTGGGTCAGGCGCAGCAGCTTGAGAATGTCCTTCTGCAGCTCCCGGGCACGGCGCGGGTCGAGCAGTTGCGCCTCGTAATACTCGTCGGCCAGCAGCTCCAGGTCGCGCAACGGGCCGTAGGTTTCGGCCCGGGTCAGCGGCGGCATCAGGTGGTCGATGATCACCGCCTGGGTCCGGCGCTTGGCCTGGGCGCCCTCGCCCGGGTCGTTGACGATGAACGGATAGATATTCGGCAGCGGCCCCAGCAGCACATCCGGCCAGCAGTTTTCCGACAGGCCCACGCCCTTGCCCGGCAGCCATTCCAGGTTGCCGTGCTTGCCGACATGGATCACCCCGTGGGCGCCGTAGGTCTGGCGCAGCCAGAAATAGAACGCCAGGTAGCCGTGGGGTGGCACCAGGTCCGGGTCGTGGTAGACCGCGCTCGGATCCACCTGATAACCGCGCGCCGGCTGGATGCCGACGAAGGTCAGGCCGAAGCGCAGGCCGGCGATCATCATCCGCCCGCCACGGAACATCGGATCGCTCTGCGGACCGCCCCAGCGTTCCGTCACCGCCAGGCGATTGGCCTCGGGCAGCGCGTCGAACAGCGCCTGGTATTCGGCCAGCGCCAGGCTTTGCTGGCAGGGGCGCAGGTCGAGGCTGTCCAGGTCGTTGCTGACGCCACCGAGCAATTGCTGGATCAGCGCCGTGCCGCTGGCCGGCAGTTCGGCCGGCAGCGGGTAACCCTCGGCGTGCAAGGCACGCAGGATATTCAGCGCTGCCGCCGGTGTATCCAGGCCCACGCCGTTGCCAATGCGGCCGTCCCGGGTCGGGTAGTTGGCGAGGATCAAGGCGATACGTTTTTCGCCGTTGGGCAGCCGCGCCAGTTCGACCCAGCGCCGCGCCAGTTCGGCGACGAAATCCATGCGCTCGGGGGCCGAGCGGTAGCAGACCACGTCCGACTGGCTGCGCTCGCTGCGCCAGGCCAGGTCCTTGAAACTGATGGGCCGGCTGATGATGCGCCCGTCCAGTTCCGGCAAGGCGATATGCATCGCCAGGTCCCGCGGGCCCAGGCCCTGCTCGCTCTCGCGCCAGCCGGGTTCGTTGTCCTGGGCGCAGATGGCCTGGATCACCGGAATGTCGCGGCGGAACGGCCGCAGGTGCGGCGCCTCGGGGCTGGACTGGGCAAAACCGGTGGTGTTGAGGATCACCGCCGCCTGCACTGCGTCCAGCAGGTCCTCGACCACCGTCAGGCAGCCGGGCTCCTTCAGGCTGGCCAGGGCAATCGGCAACGGATTCAGGCCCGCCGCCTGCAAGCGTCGGCAGAACTCGTCGATAAAGGCGGTGTTGGCCGCCTGCAGGTGCGAGCGGTAGAACAGCAGCGCCGCCACCGGCTGGCCGGCCCGCCAGTCGGCTTGCCAGTCGCCGAGGACGGCGCTGCTTTTGTGCGGGTGGTAGATCGTCGTGCGCGGCAGGGTCTGCGGCTCGGACCAGGGGTAATCGCGCCCCAGCCAGCCACTGGCCAGGCAACGGTACAGGTTCAGCGCATTGCCCAGGCCACCCTGGCGCAGGAAGAGCCAGAGGCGCTCGCGGTCCGCAGCGGGCACCGTGCTCAGGTCGCTCAGCTCCGGGTCCGGACGGTCGTCGCCCGGCACCAGGATCAGCTGCACCCCACGCTGCGCCAGCTGCACCAATTGCTCGATGCCGTAGCGCCAGTAGGCGATGCCGCCGTGCAGGGAAATCAGGATCACTTTGGCGTGGCGCAGCACCTGGTCGACATACAGGTCCACCGAGGCATGGTTCTGCACCTGCATCGGGTTGGCCAGGCGAAAACTCGGGTAGTCCTCCGGCAGCTGCCGGGCCGCTTCGGCCAGCAGCGCCAGGCTGGAATCGCCGCTGCACAGGATCACCAGCTCGGCGGGGGTTTGTCCCAGGTCGGCAATGTTGTCATCCGACACGAAACCGCCGGGCTGGGTCCTGAGCAGGTGCATGGCTTACACGCTGAGCGCGGCGCGCAATTGCGCCTCGAGCTGGGCCGCGTCCAGTTCCTGGCCGATCAGCACCAGGCGTGTGGTACGGGCCTCATCAGCCCCCCACTTGCGGTCGAAGTGCTTGTCAAAACGTGTGCCCACGCCCTGGATCAGCAGGCGCATCGGCTTGTTCGGGATCGCCGCGAAGCCCTTGACCCGCAGGATGCCGTGCTTGACCACCAGTTGGGTCAGGGCGTCCAGCAGCAGGCTTTCGTCGGCCTGGGGCAGTTCGATGGAGATGGAGTCGAAGGCGTCGTGATCGTGATCATCGTGATCGTCGCCGTCATGGTGGTGATCGTGATGGCTGTGACGGCCGTCGATGTGCTCTTCCGAACCATTGCCCAGGCCCAGCAGCACATCCAGCGGCAGGCGGCCGCTGCTGGCTTCGATGACTTTCACCGCGGGCGGCAGCTCCTCGGCGACTTCCAGGCGCACCTTGGCCAGGTCGGCCGGGCTGATCAGGTCGGACTTGTTGAGGATCACCAGGTCGGCGCTGGACAGCTGGTCGGCGAACAGCTCGTGCAGGGGCGATTCATGGTCCAGGTTCGGGTCGAGCTTACGTTGGGCATCGACCTGGTCCGGGAAGGCGGCGAAGGTGCCGGCGGCCACGGCCGGGCTATCGACCACGGTGATCACCGCGTCGACGGTGCAGGCGCTGCGGATTTCCGGCCACTGGAACGCCTGGACCAGGGGTTTGGGCAGGGCCAGGCCGGAGGTTTCGATCAGGATATGGTCGAGGTCGCCGCGACGGGCCACCAGCTCGCGCATCACCGGGAAGAACTCTTCCTGCACGGTGCAGCACAGGCAGCCGTTGGCCAGCTCGAAGACCCGGCCGACCGCCTCTTCCTCGGTGCAACCGATGGAGCACTGCTTGAGGATCTCGCCGTCGATGCCCAGCTCGCCGAACTCGTTGACGATCACCGCGATGCGCCGACCCTGGGCGTTGTCCAGCATATGCCGCAGCAAGGTGGTTTTGCCCGAGCCGAGAAAGCCGGTGACGATGGTGACGGGAAGTTTGGCCAGTGTTTTCATCGGATGCCCTTTGGCAAGGTGGCGGGCATACGGGACGAGACCGCGCAGGCAGGTGCGCGCAAGCGTTTCGCCACCGGATCACCCCGCCCGGTTGTAGTGAGAATCAGGTCCGAGGCAGGTCTCCTGGCTGACGGTGCGCCGGTCGCTGGACTGGCGAACGACGCGCCTTCCCGCCGTCTGGCAGTGGCCTTGCACCGTTCATCACCGTTTACAGTTGCGGGGGCAGCCGCGGCTTGGACCGCGTTCCCTTCTTAGCTTCGACCTGTGCCGAAGAACCTCGAGAGCGCAAGGCTACGCAGAGCTTGGGGGGCGGTCAATGTTCATGCCGCACCAGGACCTGCGAATCGTGGTCGAAAACGAGAACCCTTGCCAATTGACGCCCCTCCCTCGCCCATGCTCTCCTACACACCTTGTTACGGGTGCCCTTCACAGGGTGAAACGGGAAACCGGTGCGTCACAGGCCCTAGGCCTTGATCAGTCCGGTGCTGCCCCCGCAACGGTAAGCGAGCGAAGAATCAGATCCACTGTGCCAGCAGTCCGGCATGGGAAGGCGATTCTTGCAGGCCAGGCGCAAGCCCCCGCCCCTCGCGAGCCCGGAGACCGGCCCGCCATACAGTCATAACAAACCCGCGGTGGGCGGGCGCTGTTAATTCCCCGCGGGCCTGTCTCGCGGGGTTTTGCTGCGCTCGATTCAACCGCTGACACCCAGAGGGAAGCGCCATGTCGAGCATCAGCAGCACCAGCCATTCCGCCAGCACCACTACCACCCTGAGCCAACGCCTGGTCGCCGCCATCGGCGCCTCGATCCTGGGCGCGTGCCTGGTGTACTTCGCCGGCTTCTCCCATATCGAAGCGGTGCACAACGCCGCCCACGATACCCGTCACAGCGCTGCCTTCCCTTGCCACTGAGGCCTGCCGAGATGATCAAGCGAATCGCGCAAACCGCAGGTTTCACCGGGTTGCTGGCGGCCCTGCTGCTGACCCTGCTGCAGAGCTTCTGGGTCGCCCCGCTGATCCTGCAGGCGGAAACCTACGAAAAAGCTCCGGCCGCCGCCGAAGTGCATGAACACGCCGCCGGCACCGCCGCCCATAGCCACGACGCCGAAGCCTGGGAACCGGAAGACGGCTGGCAGCGCGTGCTGTCCACCACCGGCGGCAACCTGGTGGTCGCCGTGGGTTTCGCCCTGATGCTCGCCGGCCTCTACACCCTGCGCGCGCCGAACCGCACGTCCCAGGGCCTGCTCTGGGGCCTGGCCGGTTATACGACCTTCTGCCTGGCGCCCACCCTGGGCCTGCCGCCCGAGCTGCCGGGCACCGCCGCCGCGGACCTGGTGCAACGGCAGGTCTGGTGGGTCGGCACCGCCGCCTCCACCGCCGTCGGCATCGCCCTGATCGTCTTCGCCGGCCATTGGCTGCTGAAAGTGCTGGGCGCGGCCATCCTCGCCGTGCCGCACCTGATCGGCGCGCCGCAGCCGGAAGTGCATTCGATGCTTGCGCCAGAGGCCCTGGAAGCGCAGTTCAAGATCGCTTCGCAGCTGACCAACGCGGTGTTCTGGCTGGCCCTGGGCCTGATCAGCGCCTGGCTGTTCCGCCGCAAGAACGACGATCAGTACTCCGCATGACCGATCTCGGCACCGCGCCGACCCTGGTGGTCGGCCTGGGCTGCCAGCGGGGCTGCCCGGTGGAAACCTTGCGCGCCCTGCTCGACCGGACCTTGCTCGCCCACCGCCTCGACCGCGGGCAGATCAAGGCCCTGGCCAGCATCGACCTGAAACGCGAGGAACCCGGCCTGCTGGCCCTGGCCGCGCAACTGGAGCTGCCCCTGACCTGTTTCAACAGTCAGCAACTGGCGCCTTATGCCCCGCAGCTCAGCCATCGCTCGGCGATTGCCTTTGAGCACACGGGTTGCTATGGGGTCGCCGAAAGCGCCGCCCTGGCCCTGGCCGAACACCTGGCCCGACGCCCGCCAAGACTGCTGGTGCCGCGGCAGAAATGCCCCCAGGCCACCCTCGCCGTGGCCTGTTGCAGGTAAAACCCCGATAATCCCCGCCGCTGATCATGAGCAATCTTCATCTGTGAGGTTGCATCGCCCCCTTTTTTCCCAGGAGAACGCCATGACCGTCTTTTTTATCGGTGCCGGTCCCGGCGACCCGGAACTGATCACCGTCAAGGGCCAGCGGCTGATCCACAGCTGCCCGGTCATCATCTATGCCGGCTCCCTGGTGCCCGAAGCCGTGCTGCAAGGCCATCGCGCCGAGCAGGTGGTCAACAGCGCCGAGCTGCATCTGGAACAGATCATCGAACTGATCAAGGACGCCCATGCCAAGGGCCAGGACGTGGCCCGGGTGCATTCCGGCGACCCGAGCCTGTATGGGGCCATCGGCGAGCAGATCCGCCACTTGCGCGAGCTGGGCATCCCTTTCGAGATCATCCCCGGCGTGACCGCCACCGCGGCCTGCGCGGCCTTGCTCGGGGCCGAACTGACCCTGCCGGACGTGGCCCAGAGCGTGATCCTCACCCGCTACGCCGACAAGACTTCGATGCCCGCCGGCGAGGAGTTCGCCAGCCTGGCCGCCCACGGCACCACCATGGCCATTCACCTGGGGGTCAACCATCTGCCGAAGATCGTCGCCGACCTGCTGCCCCACTACGGCGCCGACTGCCCGATCGCCGTGGTGCACCGGGCCACCTGGCCGGACCAGGACTGGGTGCTGGGCACCCTGGCGGACATTGCCGAGAAGGTAGAAGCCAAGGGCTTTCGGCGCACAGCGCTGATCCTGGTGGGCCGGGTGCTGGCCACGGACGCTTTCAGCGAGTCGTCGCTTTATCGCGCCGGGCATGCGCATTTGTATCGCCCCTGAAAAGCATCGCGGGCAAGCCTCGCTCCTACAGAAGCATGCGCATGCCCTTGTAGGAGCGAGGCTTGCTCGCGATCCAGGCGATACGGAGCAACTGAAATCACAGGCATAAAAAAACGGCGCTCACGGGGCGCCGTTTTTTCGGTTCGCAGCGAACGCCTTAGTAGTAGGCGTTTTCTTTCTGCGTGTGGTCGGTGACGTCACGTACACCTTTAAGCTCCGGAATGCGCTCGAGCAGGGTGCGCTCGATGCCTTCCTTCAAGGTGACGTCGGCCTGGCCGCAGCCCTGGCAACCGCCGCCGAACTGCAGCACGGCGATGCCGTCGTCCACCACGTCGATCAGGCTGACCTGGCCGCCGTGGCTGGCCAGCCCCGGGTTGATCTCGGTCTGCAGGTAGTAGTTGATGCGCTCGTTGATCGGGCTGTCGGCGTTGACCATCGGCACCTTGGCGTTCGGCGCCTTGATGGTCAGTTGGCCGCCCATGCGGTCAGTGGCGTAGTCGACTACCGCGTCGTCGAGGAAGGCTTCGCTGAAGCCGTCGATATAAGCGGTGAAGCTCTTCAACCCCAGCGCCTTGTCGTCGGGCTTTTCTTCGCCCGGCTTGCAATAGGCGATGCAGGTCTCGGCGTACTGAGTCCCGGGTTGAGTGATAAAGATGCGGATGCCGATCCCGGGAGTGTTCTGCTTGGAGAGCAGATCAGCCAGATAATCGTGGGCGGCGTCGGTAATGGTAATAGCGGTCATGGAAATTCCTCGCAGGCGTGGGCGCAGTTTACGCCAATCGGCGTGCCGGACAAAGTCCTAGTATTTTTGTCGGGATAGACCTTGGTCGATAGGCCTATCCGGAATGGGCCGGGCCGGAACCTGAGGGCTCCGGCCCGGAATTTCAAGGTGCTGCGCAAGCCTTCAGAGGTTCTCGTAGCGATTCATGTCCAGCACACCCGCCTCTTTCGGATCGGTTTCGAGGATGTAGCGGGTCTGGTCATGGAAGTACTGCCAGAACTGCGGATGGCTGCGGCGGATGCCCCAGCGCTCGACAATCTTCTCGAAGCGGTGAGCATCCTTGGCGTTTTCCATCTGCGCGACGAAATCCGGCACCTGCTCGGCGGGAATATTGAACATGAAGTTCGGGTAGCTGCTGAGCACGCCCGGGTAGATGGTCAGGGTGTCCAGGCCCGGCTGGTAGCGCAGCGACTCGCCCAGCAGGAACGCCACGTTACTGTGGGCGCGGTTGCGCAGCATGCTGTAGAACACCCGCTCGCCGTTCGGCGCCTCGATCCGCAGCATGGTCGCCTCCGGCAGCAGGTCGATGACCCGCATTCCGGCCGCCGGGCGCGACACCAGGCGGCTGAGGGCCTGCTCGGCGTTCTGCAGCGCCGGGTCGATGTTCGGCCGCGAGCAGTAGGCACCGTCGCAGCGGTTGATCGGATCGGGTCGGGCATTGAGGTCGCCATAGCGGCTCAGCAACTGGTGGGCGAAGTCGCGTTTCGGATCCTTCTCGTCCAGGGCCAGGGCGCTGGCCTTGCTGTCGTCGATGGACTCGTAGTCCAGCCACATCTTGAACTTGCCGCTGTTCTGGTACCAATCGTCGAGGAACCCTTCACGGGTGCCGGCAGGCATCAGGCGCAGGAAGTTCTGCTCGGCGCCGTTGCGGATCAGGTCGAAGTACAGCCGGGTCTGCGCCTGGTGCGAAACGTTGCCGAACACGTCGAAGTTGACCGCCAGCTGATAGTAGGTGCGCTCCAGCAGCGGGTAGTCGAACAGCCACATGGTCTGCGGCACTTCACCGATCAGGCCCTTGGTCACCGAGGCGCTGTCGAAGTGGCGGAAGATGCTCAGCAGCGCATTGTCGTTGCCCGCCCACAGGGTCGACCAGCTCGGCGCCTGGGCTTCGGCGTAGGAGTCGCGGCGCAGGACTTCGTATTCGTTGCGCTTGTCGCGATAGGCCAGCCACAGGCTCAGGACGCTGCCGACGTCGTCGTTCTGCCCGGGCATGGCCAGCAGCGGCGTGGCCTGGCCGCGGTAGGCCGGGTCGGTGATGTAGAGGTCGTGTTCGGGGGCCTGGAACAGCGCCCAGAAGTTGTCGCGGATCACGTCGGTGGCGATCTGCCCGCGGCACACCGGGCCTCGGATAAAGGTGCGCACGAAGTACTCGGCGTTATCCAGCATGAACTGGTAGCGGGCCTTGGCCGGGATCGCCTCGAAGGTCTCGAACGGGTTGGCGCGGCGGCCCGGGCCGTAACCTGGCAGCGCAGTGACCTGATAGTCGCCGTTGTAGAACAGGGTCTTGACCCGCGCCATCTTCGCCGCGCTCAGCGGGTAGGTGATGTGGGTCTTGTGCACGATCACCCCTTGCACCGGCCACAGGCGGTAGTACACCTGGGTGCCCGGGTCGTCGTTCGGCCGGCGGGTATTGATCAGGTCGATCGGCTGGCCGCTCGGCGTGCGCGAACGCACCCACTGGAAGAAGTGCCCCGGCTCGCCGCCTTCGAAGTAGATATGGGCCAGGAACCAGTGCTCGAACAGCCAGCGGGCCACCAGGCTTTCCCGGGCGCCCGGGGCATTGAGCAGGTTTTCCCACTGCAGCACCTGCATCGCTTCCTTGGCGCTCGGCGCCAGGCCCTTCTCGTCGATCGGCGCGCCGGAAGCCAGCCAGCGTTGCAGGGTCTGGTATTGCTGATCGGTGAGCCCCGTCACCGCCAGTGGCATGCCTTCGCGCGGGTGGACACTGGCATAACCGGCGAATTCGGCCGGTTGCGCGCACATGTTCTCGCGGTTCAGGCCCAGGACAATGTCCTCCGGCAGCTTGGCGTTGGGTTGCAACGGCGTCTTGTGGCCCAGCTCCAGCATGCGCGCCATGAGCGCCGCCTGGTTGCCCTGGGCGTCGAGCACCGAGTAGAAGCCCATCTTCTGCCAGGCCTGCTTGCCGGAGGCGTCGTAGAACAGCCGGGTCGGTGCCTGCGCCTTGCTGCGTTCGCCGTCGTACACCGGGATCTTCGAGGCGCCGCGCGCCGCCCCTTCGCCGCTGCCCAGGTTGAGCTGGCAGGCCGAGTCGTAGCAGGCATGGCAGGCCACGCATTTCTCGGTGAAGATCGGCTGGATATCACGGGTGTAGGAGATCGCCGGCGCGGGACCCTGGGCGCCGGCGGCTGAACTTAAAAGCAGCAACAGGCTGCCGATGACGAGGCGGTAAGACATATCCCTGGTCCAATCCAATCAGAAAATCCGCCGATTCTACCGGGCCAGCCCCGGCTTCAACATGAGCGATATTCATGCAAAATCGCTCCATGCTCTAAAAGCGCACAGGTTTGCTATGATCCTCGCCCTCCGTAATGGCCCTTCCAGGTAGTCTTTCATGTCCGATCGCAGCACGCGCCTCCAAGCCCTTCAGCAAGCCCTCAAAGAGCGCATCCTGATTCTCGATGGCGGCATGGGCACCATGATCCAGAGCTACAAGCTCGAGGAGCAGGACTACCGCGGCAAGCGCTTCGCCGACTGGCCGAGCGACGTCAAGGGCAATAACGACCTGCTGGTGCTGACCCGTCCGGACGTGATCGGCGGCATCGAGAAAGCCTACCTGGATGCCGGCGCCGACATCCTCGAGACCAACACCTTCAACGCCACCCGGATTTCCATGGCCGACTACGGCATGGAAGAGCTGGTCTACGAGCTCAACGTCGAAGGCGCGCGCCTGGCGCGCAAGGTGGCCGACGCCAAGACCCTCGAGAACCCGGACAAGCCGCGCTTCGTCGCCGGCGTCCTGGGCCCGACCAGCCGCACCTGCTCGCTGTCACCGGACGTCAACAACCCCGGCTACCGCAACGTCACCTTCGACGAACTGGTGGAGAACTACACCGAAGCCACCAAGGGCCTGATCGAGGGCGGCGCCGACCTGCTCCTGATCGAGACCATCTTCGACACCCTCAACGCCAAGGCGGCGATCTTCGCCGTGCAGGGTGTGTTCGAAGAGCTGGGGGTCGAGCTGCCGATCATGATCTCCGGCACCATCACCGACGCCTCGGGCCGCACTCTGTCCGGCCAGACCACCGAAGCCTTCTGGAACTCGGTGGCCCACGCCAAGCCGATCTCGGTGGGCCTGAACTGCGCCCTCGGCGCCCGGGAACTGCGGCCCTACCTGGAAGAGCTGTCGGACAAGGCCAGCACCCACGTGTCGGCGCACCCCAACGCCGGCCTGCCCAACGAATTCGGCGAATACGACGAACTGCCGGCGCAAACCGCCAAGGTCATCGAAGAGTTCGCCCAGAGCGGCTTCCTCAACATCGTCGGCGGCTGCTGCGGCACCACCCCGGGGCATATCGAGGCCATCGCCAAGGCCGTCGCCGGTTATGCGCCGCGGCAGATCCCGGACATTCCCAAGGCCTGCCGCCTGTCGGGCCTGGAGCCGTTCACCATCGATCGCCAGTCGCTGTTCGTCAACGTCGGCGAACGGACCAACATCACCGGCTCCGCCAAGTTCGCCCGCCTGATCCGCGAGGAGAACTACACCGAGGCCCTGGAAGTCGCCCTGCAGCAGGTCGAAGCCGGCGCCCAGGTGATCGACATCAACATGGACGAAGGCATGCTGGACTCGAAGAAGGCCATGGTGACCTTCCTCAACCTGATCGCCGGCGAGCGTCAGGTCCGTAGCCGTGCGGATCACAAGGAGTCCTTCAATGCCGTCCCTCGATAGCCTGAAAACCCTTAAAACCCTGGAAATCGACGACAAGA